>JAYVRO010000441.1:0-3827 GCA_043776165.1 Rubrivivax sp.
GCAGTGAGCCGCCTTTGCAAGCCTGCCTTGCCTACATCGACGCGCTACAGCCCGGCACGGTGGGTGAAGTTCACCTGGCAGGTTATTGCGAAACGGAAGGCTTGGTCATCGACGACCACGGCAGCCGCGTGCGGCCTGCGGTCTGGGCCATTTACGAACACGCGCTGCGGCGTTTTGGCCCCTTGCCCACGCTGGTGGAATGGGACACCGACCTGCCCGCGCTGGACGTGCTGCTGGGCGAGGCGGGCCATGCGGCGCGTTTGCTGGGCGAGTGTGTGGAGCGCGCTTCAGCGTGAGCGCACACGGCCACCGCGACGCCAACGCCGTGGACACCTCGCCCCCAAAGTCTGCCGCGAACCTGGGCGTTGAAGCCCAACGCCAGCAGGCCCTGTTGGCCGCGCTGTGGGCACCGGCCGATGGTGCTGCGCTGTTGATGCTGCACGAAACCGGCGCGCGCGCGGCGCAGGGATTGTCGGCCTACAAAGCCAACGCCGAAGCCCTGGCCGAGCGTGCGCTGGCGGCGGTGTTTGCTACGGTGCAGGCCATGCTGGGCGAGCCCCACTTCAAACACCTGGCGCGCGAATTCTGGCGCGTCCACCCGCCACAGCGCGGCGACATGGGCGAGTGGGGCGTCGAGTTCCCCGCGTGGTTGCACGCCCACCCGGCCTTCACCGAATGGCCCTATCTGGGCGACAGCGCGCGCCTTGACCTGGCGCTGCATCAATGCGAGCGTGCGGCCGATGCCACGCTGGACGCCAGCTCGCTGGGCTTGCTTGAAAGTGTGGACCCGGCGCAGTTGCGCATTGCTTTGATGCCCGGCCTGGCGTGCCTCGCGTCACCGTGGCCGATTGGCACCATTTATCGCGCGCACCTGCATGCCCCGCCCGAAGCCCGGGCCCTCCCTGATGCCACCGCCGACGACGCTGGTGCTGATACCCCCTCTGCCACAGCCACCACTCACCCCGATTTCGCCACCGTGCGCACGGCCCTGGCGGCGCAGCGCGGCGAGCATGTGCTGGTCGCACGCGCAGGTTGGCGCGCGCACGTCCACACGGTGGACACCCCCACGCTGGCATGGACCGCGTTGCTGTTGGCCGGCACCCCGCTGAACGTGGCGCTGGAACAGTGCGGTGAAGGCTTCGACTTTGGTGCTTGGTTGGCCACCGCCTTGCGCGAAGGCTGGGTGAAAGAAGTGACGCGCGCGCACGACTGATCGGTGCCTGCCAACCCAACGCTTGGCCACACACCGCCTGCCCAAGCAGCGCCTGTCAAAACCCTGGAGCACCCGAATGACCGTCAACACGCAAACCCCATTGCTCGCGCGCCTGTGGACCTGGGCCGAGCGCACCATTCAAGCCCTTGAGTGGTTGCAACCCGCGGCCCAACTGCTGGCGCGCTGGTACGTTGCCGGCGTGTTCTTTCGCTCCGGCTTGACCAAGCTGCGCGACTGGGACACCACGGTGGCCTTGTTCATGGACGAATACCACGTGCCCTTTCTCAACCCCAACGTGGCCGCCTTCCTGGGCACCGGCGCCGAGTTGATCTTGCCGGCCTTGTTGCTGCTGGGCCTGGGTGGGCGCTTTGCCGCTGCGGGCCTGTTTGTGCTGAACATCGTTGCCGTGCTCAGCGTGGCTGATTTGCCCGAGGCAGCGCTGCAAGGCCACGTCTTCTGGGGCAGCCTGCTGGCCGCGCTGGTGCTGTGGGGGCCAGGCCGTTGGTCGCTGGACGGCCTGGTGATCCCGCGCTTGCGCGCCTGGGTGTTTGGTGAACACGCAGGCGCGCCGGCTGGGTACGTCGGCGGGCGCGCGTCTTCTTGAGCTTGGCTTGAAGCTAGCTGGCCGCTTCGCGCTGCCGGCGCATTGTCGACGTGGCATGACGAGAGCCGGCTAACGGCCGCCATCGGCGGCGCCGCAGGTGGCGCAGATGGCGTAGGCTGAGACATGTTTGACCGTGCCGCCCTCCAATTGCTCCGCCCTGGCCTCACGCGTGTAGCGCAAAGCTTGGCGCACTTCGGGGTGAATGCCGACCAGGTGACGCTGTTGGCCTTTGCGCTCGGCATGCTGGCGGCCGCTGCCGTTGTGGCGCATCAGTTCATGGCGGCCTTGGCGTTGTTGCTGTTGAGCCGCTTGTGCGACGGGCTGGACGGCGCCATTGCGCGGCTGAGCGCCCCCACAGACCGCGGTGCCTTCCTCGACATCACGCTCGACTTTCTGTTCTACGCCAGCATCCCGCTCGCATTTGCGCTGGCCGACCCTGCGGCTAACGCGTTGGCCGCCGCCGTGTTGCTGGCCGCCTTCATGGGCACGGCCAGCACCTTCCTGGCGTTTGCTGCACTGGCAGCGCAACGTGGGCTGAAGAGTGTGGACTACCCGACCAAGGGCTTCTATTACCTGGGCGGTTTGACCGAGGCCACCGAAACAATGGCCTGCTTCGCCGCCATGTGCCTGTGGCCCTCATACTTCGCCGCTCTGGCCTGTGCGTTTGCGGCGCTGTGCGCGATGACGATCATCATGCGGCTGCGCTTTGGCTGGGGTGCACTTTCCCGGTAAGGTGAAGCGGTTTGGCCCGACCTATTTGAGCGGCCGCCCCCTGGCCGCACCCTGCCGGCTGTGACGTGCAAGGCCAGAACACAACAACACGAGGAGCCTTCATGTCCCGCCAGAAACTGCTGCTGATCGGTGCGTTCATCGTCTTGATCGGCGCGTTTTTCTACTTCGACCTCGGGCGCTTTTTGAGCCTGGACTCCATCAAACAGCGCCAGGCCGGCTTTGCTGCGCTGTATGGGGAAAAGCCGCTGTTGGTGATCGGCGCCTTCTTCCTGGTTTACGTGGCCGTCACGGCGCTGTCGCTGCCCGGCGCGGCCATCATGACGCTGGCCGGCGGCGCCATCTTTGGTGTGGTCACCGGCACCCTCATCGTGTCGTTTGCCTCCAGCATTGGCGCCACACTGGCGTTTGTGGTGTCGCGTTATGTGCTGCGCGACAGCGTGCAGGCGCGCTTCGCGTCGCGCCTGGCCGAGATCAACAAGGGCATAGACAAAGACGGCGCGCTCTACCTGTTCACCTTGCGGCTGGTGCCACTGATTCCGTTCTTCGTCATCAACCTGGTGATGGGCCTAACAAGGATGAAGGCCGGCGTGTTCTACCTGGCCAGCCAGCTCGGCATGTTTGCCGGCACGGTGGTGTATGTGAACGCGGGCACGCAACTGGCCAAGATCGACTCGCTGCGCGGCATTCTGTCGCCGGGGTTGCTGGGCTCGTTCGTGCTGCTGGGCCTGTTCCCGTTGATCGCCAAGAAAATCGTCGACGCTGTCAAGGGCCGCAAGGTGTACGCCAAGTGGGCCCACCTCAAACCCAACTCGTTTGACCGCAACATGGTGGTCATCGGCGCTGGCGCGGCCGGTCTGGTCACCAGCTACATCGCCGCCGTGGTCAAGGCCAAGGTCACGCTGATCGAAACCCACAAGATGGGTGGCGATTGCCTGAACTACGGCTGCGTGCCCAGCAAGGCACTGATCAAGACGGCCACGCTGGTGCGGCAGATGAAGCACTCGGCCGACTACGGCATTGCCAAGGCCGAAGCCACCTTCAGCTTTGCGGATGTGATGGACCGTGTGGCCCGCATCGTGCGCGAGGTCGAGCCGCACGACTCGGTGGCGCGCTACACCGGGCTGGGGGTGGACGTGGTGACCGGCTACGCGAAGATCGTCAACCCCTGGACGGTGCAGATCGACCTCGGCGGCGGCAAGCTGCAGACGCTCACCACCAAGAGCATCGTCATCGCCACCGGCGCCATGCCCTTCGTGCCACCGCTGCCGGGCCTGGACG
>JAYVRO010000442.1:0-3823 GCA_043776165.1 Rubrivivax sp.
AAGTCCCAGCGCGAACTCGGCAGGGTGCTGCGGCGGCTGACGAGGTAGAGGTACCCCGCATCGGCCGGCACCGCGCGGATGAGCGCGCGGCGCAAGGGCCGCGCGGCCACCACGGCGTCGGCGTCCATCGCTTCGGGGTCGTCGCCCATCACGTAGGCGCCGCGCTGGCGGTCGCCACTGGCGGCGGCGGCCACGGCCTCGCGCACCGGTGCCAGCGCCACCTTGAAGCCGGCCGCCTGCGGCTTGCCCGTGCTGGCCAGCAGCGAGCCTTCGGCATCGAGCCGGTAGAGCTGCGTGCCGGGTTCGTAGAGCAGCAGGCTGCGCAGAAAGACGCTCAGTTCTTCGGGGTTGCGCTGCTGCTGGTCGAGCAGGTCGTCGTGCTGCGCCGTCACGCGGCCCAGGAATGCGTCGGCGCGCTGCCAGGTGTTTTGGTGTTCGAAGCGCTGGAAGGCCGCGGCCACGGTGGTCAACACACCGATGGCCGTGGCCAGCCCGGTGAGCAGGATGGTCAGCGCCAGCCGCAGTCTGACGGTCATGCCCGGGCCGTCATGCTGCGGCTGTCATGCCGGCGCATCGCGCATCTTGTAGCCCGCGCCGCGCACCGTGAGGATAAAGCGCGGCTGCATCGCGTCGACTTCGAGCTTGGCGCGCAGGCGGTTGATGTGGGTGGTGACGGTGTGCTCGTAGCCTTCGTGGGTGTAGCCCCATACCGCGTCGAGCAACTGGGCGCGGGAATAGACCAAGCCTGGGTGGCGGGCAAAGTGCAGCAGCAGCTCGAACTCGAGCGCGGTGAACTCCAGCGCGCGCCCGGCCACCCGGGCTTCGCGGCGGCCGGGCACGATCTCGAGCTCGCCGTTGCGCAGCGTGTCCTGGGTCGCGCCTGCGCTCTGGGCGGCGCGCAACAGCACGGCGCGGCGCAGCAGGGCCTTCACCCGCGCCAGCAGTTCGGCCATGCTGAAGGGCTTGCTCAGGTAGTCGTCGGCACCCAGCTCCAGGCCGAGCACACGGTCGAGCTCGGTGCTTTTGGCGGTGAGCATCAAGATGGGCGTGGCGTGGCCGCGCGCGCGCAGGGTTTTGCAGACCTCCAGACCATCCAGCAGCGGCATCATCAAGTCGAGGATGAGCAAATCACTGGCTTGATCCAGCTGGCCAGTGAGTGCCGCTTGGCCATCACCCACGGCTTGCACCTCGTAACTTGCCTGCTGCAAGTTCAGCACGATGAGGTCGCGGATGTCGGCTTGGTCTTCGGCGACGAGGATGCGATAGGGCATGCAAGGGGTCGCGCAGCGCAACGGAGTTCTTACACGAATGTTATCTGGCTGTGATGTTTGGTGAGCGTCCTGGGAGGCGAGGGCAGGACAGTACGGGCACTGCATCAGCAACCCATGCGCCCCGGCTCAACACCTCAGGACACCCCATGAACACCCATCGCATCTCGGCCAACAGCACCTCCACCACGTCGCTGCTCGACAGCGCTGCGCCCCTTGCCGTGAGCTGGGGGGCCATCACGGCGCACCGCAGCTACCTGATCAACTATGCGAAGCGCCGCTTGCTGGATCCGGCTTTGGCCGAAGACCTGGTACACGATGTGTTCGAGGCCGTGATGACGGGCCGCGCCAGTTTTGGTGGACGCTCTGCGTTGCGCAGTTGGCTCGTTGCCATCCTCAAAAACAAGATCGTCGACTTGATCCGCGAGCGCGCCGGCCACCACAGCCTGGAGAGCCTGCAAGACGAGGACGAAGGCCCAGGCCTGATGCTGGAATGCCCGCATGCGGGCCCAGCTGAACTGGCCGAGCACCGTCAACTTTTGAGCGTCACTTTGCAGCGCATTGCTTTGCTGCCCGATGGCCTGCGCCGCGTGATGGAGCTGCGTGTGTTGCAAGATCTGAGCACAGAAGAAGTTTGTGAAGAGCTGGCCATCAGCGAAGACAACCTTTTTGTGCGTCTGCACCGCGCACGCAAGCAATTGCTGTCGTGAAAGATGAGATGCGCAATTTGCAAGACACTGGGCTGATGTTTCACAGCCCTTCAAGCGCATCATGAAAACCATGAACGTGGACGTTGCCGTCGTTGGCGCGGGCACGGCCGGCATGACGGCCTACCGCAGTGCTTTGGCGCACGCTCCGTCGGTGTTGAGTATTGAAAGCGGGCCCTATGGCACGACTTGCGCCCGTGTGGGCTGCATGCCCAGCAAGTTGCTGATTGCTGCTGCCGAAGCGGCACATATGTTGGCAGTTGCGTCGAAATTTGGCGTGCACGGCGGCGCGCTGCGCGTCGATGGCACGGCGGTGATGAAACGGGTGCGTGACGAGCGCGACCGTTTTGTTGGCTTTGTGCTTGATGCAGTTGACGGCTGGCCCGCCGAGCACCGCATCTTGGGCCACGCGCGCTTCATCAACGACCATCAATTGCAGGTGGGTGAGCACACCTTGATCACGGCGCAGCGCATCGTCATTGCCACCGGATCCAGCCCCACCGTGCCCGCTGCCTGGCGTGCGGCGTTGGGCGAGCGGCTTCTCGTCAACGACGATGTGTTTGCTTGGCAGACTTTGCCCGCCTCGGTGGCGGTGGTGGGCACGGGTGTGATCGGCCTGGAGCTGGCGCAAGCACTGTATCGCCTGGGCGTGCGGGTGCGTTTGTACGGGCGCAGTGCGCGTGTGGGGCCGCTCACCGACCCGGCCTTGCAGCAACTGTGCCGCGAGGTTTTTGGCCGCAGTTTGCCGATGACTTTGAACGCTGAAAACATGGCCCTGCGACGTGAAGGCGACGAGGTGATCGTGCGCACCGTGGCCACTGACGGCGCTGCCCATGAAGAATCCTTTGAGTGGCTGTTGGCCACCAGCGGCCGCGAGCCCAATGTCAGAGGTTTGGGCCTTGAGAACACCACGCTGCCCTTGGCGCCAAATGGTGTGCCGGTATTTGACAGACGCACAGGGCAAGTCGCGTCAAGCCATGTTTTCATTGCTGGTGACGCGGCCGACGACATCCCCGTGCTGCATGAAGCGGCTGACGACGGTCGCATCGCTGGCGACAACGCCGGGCGATTTCCAGCCGTCGTGGTGCGACCGCGTCGTGCAGGCTTGGTGGTCGTCTTCAGCGATCCGCAAATCATGCTCGCGGGGCAAAGCCATACCGAGTTGGTGGCGGCAGGCAAGCCCTTTGCCGCGGGCGCGGTGTCGCTTGAAGATCAAGGCCGCAGCCGTGTGATGCTGAAGAACGAGGGCGCTTTGCATGTCTACGCTGAACGTGGCACAGGCCGCTTCTTGGGGGCCGAAATGCTGGGCCCGGCGGCCGAACACATGGGCCATTTGCTGGCCTGGTCGGTGCAGCGGGGCGATACCGTGCAGCAAATGCTGGACAGTCCGTTCTATCACCCGGTGATTGAAGAAGGCCTGCGCACGGCGCTGCGACATTTGCAGCGCGCGCTGGGTCTGGGGCCGGTGCCGGTGGCGCGCTGCCTGGACTGTGGGCCGGGTGCCTGATGGTTCGAGGCCTGGGAGCTCACTGACGCCCAGCACAATCGCGCGCTTGACCGTAGGCCCTGTTGGCCTCGAAGAAGGAGCGCTGTGTTTCGCCAAACTTTTTCCGTCTGCGCCGTCGCACTTTTGGTTGCCCTGCCCACAGCCCGTGCGGCTGACGAGCAAATCAACATCATCTGCTCTGTGCAGGTGGACTGGTGCAACCTCATTCAAACGACGTTTTCACGTGTGGGTGGTGTCAAGGTCAACATCATTCAGCGCAGCACGGGCGAAGCGCTGGCGCAGCTCAACGCCGAGCGCGCCAACCCCAAAACTGACTTGTGGTTTGGCGGCACCGGTGACCC
>JAYVRO010000443.1:0-3817 GCA_043776165.1 Rubrivivax sp.
GAAACGTTTTGGATGATGACGTCCACATCGATATTGGCCTCAGCGACGGGGCCCAGGATTTGAAATGCGGTGCCTGGTTTGTCTGGCACGCCCATGACAGTGATCTTGGCTTCATCACGGTTGAACGCGAGACCGGAAACAACTGCTTTTTCCATCTTGACGTCTTCCTCAAAAGTAATCAGCGTGCCCGATGTGGCTTCGACGTTGATGTCGATGTCCCAAGGCGTGAAGCTTGACAACACACGCAGCCGTACGCGGTATTTGCCTGCAAATTCGACCGAGCGAATTTGCAAGACTTTCGAGCCCATGCTGGCCATTTCCAACATCTCTTCAAAGCTCAAGGTGCCCAGGCGGCGCGCTTCGGGCACTACGCGCGGATCGGTGGTGTAGACGCCATCTACATCGGTGTAAATCAAACATTCGTCGGCCTTGAGCGCAGCGGCAATGGCCACGGCCGACGTGTCAGAACCACCGCGGCCCAAGGTCGTGATGTGACCGTCGCCGTCAATGCCCTGAAAGCCCGTGACGATGACCGCCCTGCCCGCTGCCAGATCGGCGCGAATACGCGCGTCGTCAATGCTGTCAATGCGGGCTTTGGTGTAGGACGAGTCGGTCCTGATGGGCACTTGCCAACCGGCGTAGCTCACGGCTTCAACGCCTTGGCTTTGCAGGGCCAGGGCCAACAGTCCGACGGACACTTGTTCGCCAGTGGCCGCAATGGCGTCCAGTTCACGCAGGCTTTGCGGGGTGGCCACCACAGGTTGCAATTCTTTGGCCAGGCCCAGCAAGCGGTTGGTTTCGCCGCTCATGGCTGAAGGCACCACCACCAACTGGTGCCCGGCGCGCATCCATTTGGCCACACGTTGCGCGACACTGCGGATGCGCTCAGTCGAACCCATCGAGGTACCGCCGTATTTGTGAACGATCAAAGCCATGACGATCCAGAGTGATGTGCATGGCGCCATCATGGCGCCCGCAAAGCCCACTATTTTATGCGGGCTGATCCTTGATCGAAGCTGACGGCGCAGATCCATCGTCGGGCTGCCAACGCAAGTTGACCCGCAGTTCAGCGTCATGACACAACCAGCGCGCATCAGCACCCAGGCCAGGCACATAAACCAGGTCGTCGCCGAGGTAGACCAAGGGTCCTGAGCGATCGGCGGTGGCCACACCACGTGCTTGGTACTGCTTTTTTAAGCTGCGAGGGATTGATCCTGCGGAGGCTTGAAATTGTTCGCTGCCGCTGCGAGGGCGACAGCTCGTATCCGACAACGCGGCCGCATCCAGCCCGGCGCCATCGGTGGCTTCGATCACAAAGTGCCCGTGCCACGGTGCGAGCGGCACGCGACCGGGCTTGGACAAGTTCAAAGTGCACGCTGGCGGCGACGAAGTCGTCGCTCGGGTCTTGATTTTCTCCATCGTCAACCGGTCACGATAGAGGCGCAACTCCATGGGTTGGTTGGGCCATCTCGCATTTGTTGCGGTGGGCAATTCAGCCAACAAGCGCCATACCAAGCTCTCGGGCGCGACACGCATTTGCGCACCTCGCAACGCTCCACGCAGCCACGCACGCAAGACATTGGCGCGGCGTGCCTCGCTCAACGCGAGCCAGGCAGGACGCAACAGGGCAGCGCCGTCGACACAAAGTGCCATATCGAGTTGCGCGAGTTCGTGCAAACAAGCATTTGCCTCCTGCGCCCGTCTTGCCACCGCGGCCAAGCTGACCTCCGCATCCGGAAAGGCCTGACAAAACTGCGGCCACACGCTCGCGCGCACACGGTTGCGACCAAATCGATGATCTCCGTTGCTGGGGTCATCAACAAAACGCAATTGCCATCGTCGCAGGTAGCCCTCGACCCTCTCCCGGGGTTGATCGAGCCAAGGCCGTAGCCAATGAATACCATCACGCCAGGCCGCGCGAGGCATCGCCGACAAGCCAGCGGCGCCAGCGCCACGGAGCGCTTGCAAGAGCACGGTCTCAGCCTGATCACGGCGATGATGCGCCAGCAACACGGTGTTGCAATCCAACGCGCGAGCCATGTTTGCCAGAGCGGCATATCGTTCGCGTCGCGCCCAAGCTTCTACGCTTTCGCCGCGCGACGGGGACACCGCCAACCGCACTTGATCAAAGGCAACCGGCAAGCCTCCCCGTGCCCAACGTTTGACTTGACCCTTCACAAAGGTCGCCCAGGAATCAGCTTCTTCTTGCAGGCCATGGTGCACATGCAAGGCAAACACCTGCAGGTGCACATCGCCCAATCGGGACAGCTTCGCGGCCGCGCGCGCAGTGCAATGCAAGAGCGCCGTAGAGTCGCGGCCGCCGCTGACTGCCACGGCCACGCGCAAGTGGAGCACTAGCGGTCCTTGGTGTCGCCAAATCGCCCGTAAGACTGCAATCGCTCGTAGCGGCGATGCAGCAGGTCTTTGGGCTTGAGATCCACAACTTGACGCAAGGCGTCATTGAGCGCGCGCTTGAGGTGCGCCGCCATCCACTTGGGGTCGCGCTGCGCGCCACCCACCGGCTCGTTGACGATCTTGTCGATGACGCCCAAGGCCTTCAGCCGGTGCGCCGTAATGCCCAGCGCGTCGGCAGCATCTGAAGCACGCTCAGAGGTCTTCCACAGGATGGAAGCGCACCCTTCTGGCGAGATCACAGAGTAGACCGAGAACTGCAGCATCAACACCTGGTCGGCCACGCTGATGGCCAACGCACCACCCGAGCCACCTTCACCGATCACGGTGGTGATGATGGGCACTTCCAGTTGGGCCATCTCGAAGATGTTGCGCCCAATGGCTTCAGATTGACCGCGCTCTTCGGCCCCAATACCCGGATAGGCCCCGGGTGTATCGACGAAAGTAAAAACCGGCAGTCCAAATTTTTCGGCGAGCTTCATCAACCGCAAGGCTTTGCGATAGCCCTCAGGTTTGGACATGCCAAAGTTGCGCGCGGTGCGCTCTTTGGTATCACGGCCTTTTTGATGACCGACAACCATGCAAGCTTGACCGTTGAAGCGTGCCAGGCCGCCCACGATGGAGATGTCGTCGGCAAAGTGACGGTCACCGTGCAGTTCTTCAAAGTCGGTAAATATTTCGGCCACATAGTCGAGCGTGTAGGGACGCTGCGGGTGGCGGGCAATCTGCGTTACTTGCCAAGGCGACAAGCTGCCGTAGATGTCCTTGGTGAGCTGAACGCTCTTTTTGTCCAGGCGCTCGATCTCTTCGGAAATGTCCACGGCCGAATCGCTTTGCACATAGCGCAACTCATCAATTTTTGATTCGAGCTCAGCGATGGGTTGCTCAAAATCGAGGAAGTGTTTTTTACTCATGCGATGCGTCGCTGGTTGAGGTGACGGATGCCACGGCGCGGCAATGTTGTTGACACGCTCGCTTGTCAGTAGTCGACAGGCACGGGGTCCAAGCTGCGCCAAATGTACCAAGTGGCCACTGAGCGATACGGTGCCCAGGCCTCGCCCACCTCACGCGCTTCGGCGCGGGAAACCGGTTCACCGCTGAAGTAACTTTGGCTGATGCCTTTGAGCAGGCCCAGGTCATCCAAGGGCAGGACGTTAGGTCGCATCAAGTGAAAAATTAAAAACATTTCGGCCGTCCAGCGCCCGATACCGCGGATGGCCACCAACTCGTTGATGATGGCTTCGTCGTCCATGTCACGCCAGTGATCCACGTGTACCAGGCCGGTGCCGAAGTGGCGCGCCAAATCCAGCAAATACTCGCACTTGCGCCCCGACAAGCCCGCGCTGCGCATGATGTCGATGGACAGGGCCTGCACATCTGCGGGCTCAACGCGGGGGATGGTGGC
>JAYVRO010000444.1:0-13463 GCA_043776165.1 Rubrivivax sp.
CGCGCGGGAAGGCCCACTTCCGGGATGGTTGCCGAGGCGCTGACGCGCAGTCGAGAAGGGCATGTGGGACGGCATACGCGCTCGGGCGTGGTGACGCCGACGAATCCGAAAAATGCCCCGCTGACACTCTTCAGACAATGGGGGGGTCGTGACGATGACGGCATGCCACTTGCGAGCGCGGCTTGGATGTCGCGCATCGATTCACATCGGCGCGTGCAATTGGCGGTCGCGGAATTGATGGCAAGTTTGACCTTTGCGCCCGGCGCCAAAGGCAAAACCTTTGTCATCAAGGAAGCCGCGTCTGGAAATTTTGTCGCAAGCCTCGTTCGACCGCCGCTTCAAAATTTTGAGGCACAGACTGATCGCGTAGAGAGCTGGGCTGCATTGCGCAGTGAGCGTGCGCCAGAAATTTTGGCGCAACTGGGTCCGCAGTTTGCGTTTTGGTCATCAGTCGTCCACATGAATCCGGCGTACACGCCTTACACCCACGAGTTGATTGCGGTGGCCGTCGAAGTTGCGTCGCATGTGGTGCAGCAAGTCAAGTTTCATACGGTGTGTCCGCGCCCATCTGACTATTCGCCGCGGATTCAACCCATGTTCGATCCACCGGGGTTTTTTGCTTGGCCCAGCGGCCACGCGACGCAGGCGTTTTTGGTTGCAGAGTTGCTGCCCGCATTGCTGTTCAGCGACACGACTTCTCGTGCAGCGTCATGGCGCGAAATGCGAGAGCAACTCTGGCGCCAGGCCGATCGAATTGCAACCAACCGAGTTGTTGCGGGTCTGCATTTCCCTATCGACAACGTTGCTGGCTGCGGCCTTGGCATGGCCTTGGCGCAGTTTTTCACTGTGCGCGCAACGTCATCGACCACAGCTTCAAATCCGGCCTACAACGCCTACACATCACCCAGCCACGACTCGGCCAAATTTTCTCAAGACTTTGACTTCAAGGATTTGAAGCGGTTCTCTCACTACGAATTCCCTTTGACACCTGCCGGAGACGCGCTCATGAAGACCCCGCCAATGCCGCAGTTCAGTTCCCAAATCACGACGCCGTGGCAGTGGTTATGGACACAGGCTTGGCGAGAGTGGCATGCCGCAGGCGAATTGCCAAATCAGGATCGGTCAAAGTAAAACGTAGTTAGTCGAGGTACAAACTATGTCGCAAAGTGGGGCGAATTCCGCTGCGTCGAATTCTGAAAACGCAGGCGCAGGCGAAACCGGAGGGCGTGATTTGTCGCCACCCAAAACCACATCTCAAGGATGGCGCAAAGGAGAAAGTGGGCCCAGCCAAGTCTGTTGGCCTGACTATCTGGATACGCCGCGCGCGGTTGATCCCTATTTGGTGTGGGCTGACCTGACCGACTTTGTGGATGTCGGCGGATTGCCCGAATCTGGCAACTTGCCTTTGCTCGTCGAACTGATCAGCCGCGACATGGTGTTGACAGACAGCAGTGGCCTGCTGAGCAAGGAATGCCACCCTGTTCTGGCAACCCTGAAGATTACGGAAGCCTACAAATACAAACTGCAGGGTCAGAACAACGGCGTGACGACGTACACCGCGGCGCGCTACGTCACTGCTGGTGTGCCACTTGGCGGCTTGGACATGTTGATGAAATGTTCGGACAGCATTGTTCGGTTTCAACTTGGCCTACCGCGCATCCCAGGATTTGGAACCCGTGCACGCGACCTCGTGACAGCAGTGCCATCGGCCTTCGTAAAAAACTATCCAAGAACCATTGTTGGCGTGATTGACGATGGCTGCGCGTTTGCACACCCCAATTTCTCGACGCACCTGAACGGCGTTCCTGTTTCGAGGGTGAATTGGCTCTGGGACCAGGATGAGCAAGTGCGCAAACCTCTGCCTGCGCCATTTGACAACGCTTGGAAACCGCCTGCCGGTGGACTGTTCGGCTATGGGCAGGATGTTTCGCCGCGCAAATACCGACTGCGCACCGATGGGCTCGACGAAACACAGGCCTATCAAGATCTCAATTACGCGCCGATGCCGCTCTACCCTTACACCAGCGGAACACAGGTGACGGAGAGCGCAGAGAGCGTTGCCATGATGCGTTCGCGGCCCCACGGCACAGCGGTGCTTGATATTGCGGCGGGTACAGATGGGGAGAAGCTGAAGCGCGAACACTCGGCCAAAGACTCGGCCGAAAAGTGGCCACTGGTCTTTGTTCAACTGCCAACGCGCACGACGCTTGACACCTCAGGTGCTTCATTGGGTGTTCATGTCCTCGACGGCGTGCGATACGTCATTGACCGCGCCGAGGATGTCGCCTATGAACTTGCAGGGCAGGTGATGTCGTTGTCGCCCCTTGGGCCGGCGCATCCGCCGGCAGCGCCTCACAAGTCGCCGAACGTTTTGCAAGCCCAGACGCAATTCCATTTGAATGACAACCCCAATTCGACAAGTCCAATCTGGACTCAGCGGGCCATGGGCGAAAACACCAGCAATCAAGTGGTGATCAACGTCAGCTACGGCGCATTGGCTGGGCCCCACGACGGCACGTCCATGTTGGAAATGGCACTTGAGGAATTGGTCAATTTGCGCGAAGGCCTGCACATCGTTACTGCCGCGGGCAACGCGCATCGTCAGCATGGTCACGCCGCGATGGACCTCGTGCCGGGCAGCGGCAAGACATTCATCTGGCAAGTGGGCCCCGACAATCCGCTGTCCAGTTTTCTGGAAATTTGGCTTCCGAGTCGCACGCAGCCACTGTCAACAGGTGAAGTGAGCATGGCCTTGCCACCGCGTTCCGCCCAGGACTTCTGGTTGACCGTCACCAGCCCTGAGGGCAAACCAGTCAGTGTGAAGTCGGGCGATCTTTGGTTGCTCGACGTTGACGAGAAGGCGGCGCGAGCTTGCGCTTGCGCAGGGGTGGTTTTTGCGCGGAGAGTTGCGCAAGGAAACAACGGCACGATGGTCTTGTTGGCTGTGGCGCCCACAGGCGCTGTTCCCGACAGGACGCCGGTGTTTCGCTCTCTGGGCCCGCACGGCGATTGGACAATTCACGTGGCGCGGGACGGCGGCGGCGGTGGCGATTTGGGTTCCGGTGGCAACAGTGTGAGAGTGCACGCCTGGGTCGAGCGCAATGACCTTCTCTATCGCAACATGCGGCGGCAACAGTCCTCCGTTTACTGTCGTGAAGATCAACCGCCCGAGCCGACGGAATTCACCCCGACCAGCCATGACTTGGCAGCCAGTCGCGGCACGATCAATGGCTCTACCAATGAGCCCTATCAAAGCGCCTATTCAATGGGCACACTGTCGGGTGGCCCGACGCTGCAATTTGGCGAACCCAATGTGCCCAAGCGGCGTGTTGTCGTGGCGGGCGCCTATCGATCGGGCGACGGTGAATTGGCGCAATATTCCAGCGGCGGGCCAGGTGCTTTGCCCGAACTCGAGCCGGAGAAAGGCTCGCACCGCGTGCGCCCTGACTTTGATGCCCCCAGCGATGAAAGCGTCTCGATACGTGGCCTGAAGAGCGCCGCTATGCGCCCCGGAGCCGTAGCAAGGTTGTCGGGAACCAGTGCAGCGGCACCACAAGTCGCGCGTTTTCTTGCCCACCTGACTTACTTGATATCGCGGCGTCGGGATATAGAACTGTCGAGCTATATCGCCAGGCGTTTGACCACAACATCCGAGGACGTTCCTGCAGCGAGCAGGCCAACCCCTACGCCCGTAGGCGACGACGGCTACAGAAAGGGCGTTTTGCGTTTGCGACCCGTGTCTACTGAGTAACAAACCTGCCCGGAGCCATGGAAGTCCGCGCTCACCACTTCGGCGCCAGCTTGCGCAGCACCACCAGCCGCCCTGTCTCCACCCCCACATACCCGCCGCGCTCCAGGTCTTTCATCAAGCGGCTCACCATCTCGCGCCCGCAGCCCAGGCGTTGTGCCATGTCGCGGTGGGTAAGAGTGGGTTCGATGACCTGGGTGCCGTCGGGTTGTTTCACGGCCAAGGTCTCGAGCAAGTGCTTCAGGCGACCATAAACGTCGTTCAACGCCACCTCGCGCAAACCTACCGTGGCTGCGCGCGCGCGCTGAATAACCTTTGAGATGAGCTCAAAAGCAAACTCCGGATGTTTGGCAACATGGGCTATCAGCGTCGGGCGCTCGATGCGCGCGCAGATTGCGCTTTCAATGGCCATCACGTTGGCCGAACGTTTGCCGCCGTCCAGGCTCATTTCCCCGACGTACTCGCCGGGGTCATAGACACCGTAGGTGATCTCGCGTGCGTTTTCCAAGTTGGCGCTGAAGGCGCGCAGCCGTCCGGCCAGGATGACAAAAAGAGCGGCTGTGTCGTCGCCCTCGCCAATCAGCAGGGTGCCCTTGGCATATCGCCGCACATCGCCGGCTTGGGCTAACAAACGAAGTGACTCACTGATCGGCGCTGTGGCGATCAAATCACGCGGCGCGGGCTTGGATGTGACCATCCGTGCATGGTAGCGGCATGGCTTGTGGCGTCGCCCTGGGGCCGCTCATGGGGCCGCTCATGGGGCCACTTGTGGCGGCCCTTGCCGTTGTCGTTGCCAACTGTCTCAAGGTGCTGACCATGGGCGGCAGCAAGGCCACTTGCAAGACCAGAGCGCGGATGTCGCGGGCGCCGGTTTTGGCGCGGATGCAGCCAATTTGCGTGCGCACGGTGGCCAGCCCCACGCCCAGTTGTTCGGCGATGGCGCGCGGTGTGCCGCCTGCGCACAGGGCGCCCAGCACCCGGGCCTCGGCCAGCGTCAGGCGGTGCTCCTGCGAAAACCACTGTACTGACAAACGCTCGCACATTTGGCGCTTGCCCAGCGACACCATGCATGCAAATGGGCCGCGCGTGTTGGGTGAGCTGCTCGGACCACCACTGGACAGGGGCACGATGGCCAGACTCACGCGGTGGCTGCCCACGCCCAGAGGGATGAGCTTGCGCAGCCCCTTGATGCGGGCCGCTTCCAAGGCGTCGTGCAGCAGCGCCACGTCTTGCGGTTCGCGGGCACGCAGTTCGCGGCCCAGCACTTGCAGCGGGTGCGCTTCGTCGAGCTCGGCCACGGCGGTGTGATTCATGAGCATGACTTGTTTGTCGGGGCCCACCAACAAGATGCCGTGGTCCAACTCGTCCAGCACGGCTGTCGTCCAGGGCTCTTGGCGCGCGGCCGTGTTGCGCCGCTCAGGCCCCGCGTAACGCAGGGTCTGGCGCGGGGGGGTGTTGACTTGACCGCGATCGCCAGACCTCAGGTCGGGGCTGGGTACGAATTCGGACTCAGGAGCGGACTCCGAAGCGGGAACCGATGCAAGGGCACAGGTGAGAGCAAAGTCGATCATGGCGTCCTCCGGTGTTGTCGTTGCTCTTGCGCCTGCTGATGCAAAACGAATGCAACGGTCGTCACCTTAAAAAAACGCGGCCTTCGTGAGCGGTGTGCCAAGCACCGCCGATGTGTGATCTATTCACCTTGCTCTTTGTGGTCCGGGGCGACGAAACGCTCCGCCCACACCGGGGGCAATTGGCCCACACGAGGCAACAAGGTGTTCAGCGTGTGCTCTCCACACTTGCGGCGCAGGCGCGTCATTTGCGTGCGCACTGTCGAGGCGCTCACACCACGGGCCGCAGCAATGTCGCTTGGCGTGCGACCCTGGCACAGCGCGAGCAACACGCTCAGTTCACCAGCAGACAGGCCGTACTGATACGCAAACAAGGTGCAGGCCTCGGACAAGGCGGCCTGGGCGGGCAACATCACGAGCACCATGCGTGTATCGCCAACCTGCGCCGAGGGTACGGCGCTGATGGTGATGGTGTCGGTCGCACCCGAAACCGAACCCGCCCCCGCCCCTGCCCCCGCAGTCCAAAAACATCGGCCGCCTTGTTTCGAGGCTTGTGCCAACGCATCCAAAAAGTCGCTGTTTTGACTGGCTTGCACAGGCACCACTTTTGCGTCTGACAACATCAGGCACCCACCTTGCGCCAAAGCGGCATAGCCCGCCATGTTGGCGTTGAGCAGCAGGCCATCGTGGCGCAGCAAGAGCAGGGGCAGGGCCAATGCTTCGGCCATGGCGGCAATCCACGACAGCACGCGTGGTGATGCGCCGAGTGTGCTGACGTTGTTGATGCAGCCCCCTGTCGAAATCGCCTGGACGCCCAAGCCAGCGCGTTGTTCGCGTCGGACCGCTCCGGGGTGTCATCGGCGCACAGTAAGTGCACCGTGGCTGCAAGTCATCCCGCTTTTGTAGGACGAAAGATGATCGAGGTGTCAGGTCCCGGCTGTCGCGCTTGGGGGGGCCTTGCCAAACTTGTCAGCCAACTGGTCTTGCCAGAGCTCAAAGGCCTGGTCCACCACCAACGCCAGGAGCCCCACCACCAGCGCACCTTGCAGCACGTAGGCGGTATTGAAGCCGGCCAGCCCCACGATGATGGGTGTGCCCAGGGTGTTGGCGCCCACCGTGGAAGCGATGGCGGCCGTGCCGATGTTGATGAGCGTGGAGGTACGTACGCCGGCCACGATGTGTGGCGCGGCGATCGGCAATTCAACCCATGTCAAACGTTGATGCCAAGGCATGCCAAAAGCCAAGGCAGCTTCGTGCAGGCTGCGCGGCACAGCGCCAAGCCCGGCGGCCGTGGCTTGGGCGATGGGCAACACGCCATACAGCGCCAGCGCGATGAAAGCGGGCCAAAAGCCGTAGCCTATGAGTGGCGCGCAAATGGCCAGCACGGCCACGGGTGGCACGGTTTGCGCGGTGGCCAACAGGCTGTCAAACAAGGGCCTGAAGTCGCGGCCGGCACGGCGAGTAACGAACACGCCAATGGCCATGCCGAGCGCCGTGGCCACGATGCTGGACGCCGCCACCAAAAGCCCATGCGCCAGCAGCAGTTCCACAAAACTTTGCTGCACATAAACAGGCCGGTCCAGTTGCGGAAAGAGCGCGGCAAAAAGTGGCGCCAGTTGCGGCATGCAGAGTACCAGCGTGGCCAGGGCTGCACCACTGCACATCAAGGCACGCGGGGGGGCGGGCCAAGGTTTCATGGGGGCTGATTCAGCTTGCGATGGGGGAACTGATGCAAGGCCTCAGCGGCGCCACGAAAAAGCGCGTCCACGGCCAGGGCCAAAACCACCACGGGCAAGGTGCCCAGCAGGACCAGGTCCAGCGCCGTGCTGAGCAAACCCTGAAAGACCAAGGCCCCCAATCCACCAGCGCCAATCAGCGCCGCCACCACCGTCAAGCCAATGCATTGCACCGTGCAGACTCGCAGGCCCGCCAGCAAGAGCGGCAAAGCCAGGGGAAGGCGCACCTTGCAGAACAACTGCGGCCCCGTCATGCCCATGGCGGTGGCCGCTTCCAACACCGGCACGGGCACCGCCGCCAGCCCCGTGGCTGTGCTGCGCACGATGGGCAGCAAGCTGTACATCACCAGTGCCAGAACAGCAGGCAGCAGGCCCACGCCGGGCAGGCCCAGCCAAGTGAGCGGCGCAATGAGCAACGCAAACAGTGCGATGGAAGGCAATGTTTGCACCACACCCAAAAAAGCCAGCAAAGGACGTGCAAAACGCCTGCGGTGAAAAGCCAACACGCCCAGCGGCCATCCCAGCAACAAGGTGGGCAAGAGGGCGGCCGACACGATCACGGCGTGGCCTTGCAGCGCGTTGGCAAAAACATCGGCGCGGTTGGCGTATTCCTTCAGAAGCGACAACTCGCTGAGTGCACCGCTGAGGCCCACCACGACCGCGGGCAACCAGGCCAGCGCATGGGCGCCAGCGTGCACCAGGGGCAGTAAGCTCAAACGTTGTAAAGCATCGGTCCAGGCCAACAGGCAGGCAGCAGCCAGGACCCAAAACGCGCCACCCAGCGCGCTGCGGGCCAGCGGTATTTCGGGCTTCACCAAGGCCTGGGCTTGTGCACCCGCCAGGGCCAACAGGCCCGCGAGCAACACACTGGCCGCCAAAGCGGTCAGGCCGTGTTGTGCCGGGCTTGGCCGTGCCCACACAGCGCGCAGCATCAGCAAAAACGGCAACATGGTCAACAACCAAGATGCGTGCAGACCCTGGCCCAGAGCCAAAGGCACGCCGCTGAGCAAGCGATTGGGTGCATGGTTGACAAACCCGAGCAACAGCGATGCCGCCACCATGCTGACGACCAGCACCGCCAGCACGGCGTTGATGGTCTTGCCTGGCTTCATGCGGCCTGCCGCCCGGTGTGCAACACCGCTTCGGGAGCGTCACCGCAGCCACCACAGGGCAACGGGCAGACGTCGGCACTCATCGCTCGCCCTTCACTTCACCAAACCCTGGCTCTTCAAATAGGTGGCCGCCACTTGTTTGGCGTCACGCCCTTCCAGCGCGATGGCCGCGTTGAGGGTTTGCAGCGTGGATGTGTCGAGCGTGCGAAAAAGCTTGGCCAGCAGTTCGCGCATCTGGGGGTACTTGGCCAGCACGGCATTGCGCACCACGGGTGCGGGTGCGTAGATGGGCTGCACGGCCAGCGGGTCGGCCAAGATCACCAGACCCAGCGCAGCCAGCGGGCCGTCAGTGCCATAGGCCATGGCGGCGTTAACGTTTGATGTGCGCTGCGCTGCGGCCTGGATGGTGACCGCCGTGTCGCCCCCCGCCAATGCCAGTATTTGATCGGGCTTGAGCTTGAAGTTGTAGGCGGCTTGAAAGGCCGGCAGCGCATCAGGCCGCTCGACAAATTCTGCCGACGCCGCGAGCTTGAAGACCCCGCCCGTCGCCAACCAGCGCGACAGGTCGTGCAAGGTGATGAGCTTGTTGGTGCTGGCCACATCCTTGCGCACGGCAATGGCCCAGGTGTTGTTGGCCGGAGCAGCTTCGAGCCAGGTGAGCTGGTGTTTGGCGTCGAGCTGGCCCACACGGTCCCAGCCCGATTTGGCGCCCTTCCACACGGCGCTCTTTTCTTCGCCGTGGAAGAAGGCGCCGTTGCCGGTGTATTCAGGGTAGATGTCGACTTCACCCGCAATGAGCGCCGTGCGCACGATTTTGGTAGCACCCAATTGCAAGCGGTTTTCTGTGGGGATGCCTGCGGCTTGCAGCGTCTGCATCACCAATTGCCCCAGCAGCGCGCCCTCAGTGTCGATCTTGGAGGCGACGCGCACGGGCTGGGCCTGGGCGGCCATCGCCACAACCGCAACAGCCGCAATGGCCCACACACGTTGCATGAATGAGATGAACATGCTCATGTCCTTTGTTAATAAACCCTAGGTGCTCTTGCCAAAACCAGCATCGATGCGCACGCAAGCAGCGGCCAAAAAAGAAGGCAGTGTGGCCACACACACCCAGATGAAAAAGTGGACGTAGCCGAGTTGCTGCTGCACCCAGCCTGCGGCCATGCCGGGCAGCATCATGCCCAGCGCCATGAAGCCCGTGCAGATGGCGTAGTGCGCTGTTTTGTTGGGGTTGCTGCCGCCCGGGCCCGCCGCAATCATCAGCATGAACACCATGTAGGCCGTGAATCCAAAGCCGTAGCCAAATTGTTCGATGGCCAGCGCCGCGCTCACCACCGGCAGGCTGTGGGGTTGCACCAGCGCCAGCAGCACAAACACCAAGTTGGGCACATGCATGCTGATGATGAGCGGCCACAGCGCACGCTTCAGGCCAACTTTTGAGATGACCCAACCGCCGAGCAAGCCGCCCACGGTGAGCGCGGCCACGCCCACGGTGCCGTAGGCGATGCCCACGTCTTGTGTCTTCAGCCCCAAACCACCTGCTGCGCGGGCGTCCAGCAAAAACGGCGTCACGAGCTTGAGCAACTGCGCTTCAGCAAAGCGGTACAGCAGCAAGAAGGCCAGCACCCGCCCTATGTCGGGCTGACGAAAAAACGCTGCAAAGACCCGGCCGAAGTCGGACCACAGCGCGCCCGTTCTGGGTGCCGGTTGGTCGATGACCGGCCGCGGCAGGGCCCACAAATGCCAGCACGCGGCCAGGCCAAAAAACGCCGCCAGTGTGGCGAAGACGATGACCCAGGCCTGCACCACATCACCCGTGCGGTCGGTCAAAAGACCGGCTAGAAAAACCAGCCCGCCTTGCCCGGCAATCATGGCCATGCGGTAGAACAAACTGCGCACCCCAACAAAGGCCGCCTGGGTGTTGGCAGGCAAAGCCAGCATGTAAAACCCATCGGCCGCAATGTCGTGTGTGGCCGAGGCAAAAGCCATCAACCAAAACACCGCCAACGTGGCCTGAACAAAACCCGGGGTGGGCAGTAGCAATGCCACGCCCGCGAGCGCCGCGCCAATGATGAATTGCAGCGCCACGATCCAGCGACGCTTGCTGCCCAGCAAGTCCACCAGCGGGCTCCACAAGGGTTTGATGACCCAGGGCAAGTAGAGCCAACTTGTGTACAGCGCAATCTCGGTATTGCCCACGCCCAGGTTCTTGTACAGCACCACGGCCAGCGTCATCACCACGACATAGGGGATGCCTTGGCTGAAGTACAGCGTGGGGGTCCAGCGCCAGGGGCTGGGCGGTCTTGAGGCGCTAACGAGGGCGGGCTGCGACATGGCGGCGATGTTCACACGATAAATAGCGCGTGGCAGTGCAGCAAATGCGCCACGTTTCGTTGGTTTTCCCTGATGAGTGCTGTCCGTACAAGCGGCAACACTGGTGGTTGAAGAGTCATCCCCCCCACAGAGGAACCCCATGCAACTAAAAACCATCGTCCACGGCCTGATGTTGGCCGGTCTGGCCGGTACCGGCATCGCGCAAGTCAACGAGCAACGCATCGAGATCACGGGCTCCAGCATCAAGCGTATTCAAAGCGAAGGCGCATTGCCGATACAGGTGATCCGCGCTGAAGACATCGCCAAAGCTGGCATCACCAGCACCGAGCAGCTGGTGCAAGCCTTGGCCGCCAACGGCACAGGTGTTGACAACATGATCAGCAACCAGGGCGGCGACTTCCTGAACAGCACCATCAACTCGGGCGCTGCCGCCAACAACGGCGCGTCGGGCGTTTCGTTGCGTGGGCTGGGTGCACAAAACACCTTGGTGCTGCTCAATGGTCGGCGCGTGTCGCCGCACGGTTTGAACGGCAAGTCGGTGGACCTGAACACCATCCCCTTTGCGGCCATCGACCGCATCGAGATCTTGAAGGACGGCGCCTCGGCCATCTACGGCACCGACGCCATTGGTGGTGTCATGAACTTCATCCTGAAGAAGAACTACACCGGCTTTGAAGTCAGCAGCACGGTGGACGTGACCGAAGCCGGTGGCGGCAACATCTACAACGGCAGCGTGCTCTTTGGTGCTGGCAGCCTGGAGACCACGGGTTTCAACTTCGTGGCCAGCCTGGGCTACAGCAAACAAGACCGCTTGCGTGGCAACCAGCGCGACTTCAACAATGGCTACCAGCCCTCGCGCGGCTTGGCCATGGACACCACCGGCACGCCTTACGCCAACATCGGCGCGGCGGCTGGCACGGCGCTGCCCGCGAGCTACAAATTGCCCGGTGACGCTACCAACCAAAACCGCGTGAACTTGCTGGCGCTGCAAGGCAAGTGCGAAACCATCACCGGCCAGTTGCCCTACCGCGGTGACATCACTGGCTTCACCAACGCGGCCCATGCCTGCGCTTACGACTATGGCCGCGACTGGAGCTTGCAGCAGCCCGTTGAGCGCATCAATTTGGTCGCGCGCGGCCTCTTCAAACTGGGCGCTGACAACGTCGCCGTCGCCGAATTCACCAGTTCGCGCGTCACCTCAGACGTGCAGTACACGCCGAACCAGCTGACCACGGCGGCGCGCGGCGCCAACTACCCTGTCTTCCAGCAAGACATCAATGGCGTGGTGGTAAAAGACGCTGCCGGCAACCCCGTCAAGTCGCCCTACTACCTTGACTTGACCGGCCAAGTGCCAGGCTATGACAAGACCAAGCCCATCCGCATCCGCTGGCGCTGTGTGGACTGCGGCTACCGCGAACAACACACCGAAGCCGATTCCTACCGCGCCCTGCTGGGCCTTGAAGGCGTGCTCGCTGGTTGGGACTACAAAACGGGTTTGTCTGTTGCGGGCAGCAAAGGCACAACGACTTATCTCGACGGTTATTTCGTCGAAACAAAGCTCAAGGCCGTGATGGAAACCGGCCTCATCAACCCCTGGTTGTTGCCAGGCCAAAAGCAGACCCAAGCCGCGTTGGACTTGCTGGAAAGCGCCAAGTACCGCGGGCCGCTGTACGGTGGCGAAAGCAAGCTCACCCAGTTGGACGGTGTGATGTCCAAAGAGCTCTTCAAACTGCCCGCTGGTGCCTTGAGTGGTGCCCTCGGTTTTGACATCCGCAAAGAGACCTACCAGTTCAGCGACGGCACCGCAGGGGTGGTGGCTTTGGTGGGCGCGGGGTCCCCCGCGACGCTGCCCAAGGTGTCGCGCGACATCAAGGCGGTGTTTGGTGAATTGCAAGTGCCGATCTTCAAAGACCTGGAGGCGCAGCTCGCAGTGCGCCACGACAAGTACAGCGGCTTTGGCAGCACCACCAACCCCAAGGTGGCGCTGCGTTGGCAGCCCGCCTCACAGGTTGTCGTGCGCGGCTCGTACAACACGGGCTTCCACGCGCCTGACTTTGGGCCACTCTTTGCAGGTGAATCCAACGGCCAGTTCAACAGCGACGTGGACGACCCGCTGTTCTGCAAGACCAAGCCCAACGACCCAGCGTTCTGCAAAATTCGCCCGCTCACCCGGACCGGCTCCAACCCGAACTTGAAGCCCGAGAAGAGCACGCAGCACTCCATCGGTTTTGTGGTCGCGCCGTCTGACATGTTCAGCGCGAGCCTGGATTGGTTCCAGATCCAGGTCGACGACCGCATCTCGGTGCGCACGCCCAACGACATCTTGGCTAACTACTTGACATTGGGCGACCTGATCGTTCGCAACCCGACCACCAACGCCATCGAGTACGTGCGCGCTGGCTGGGTCAACGTGGGTGGCGACCGTGTGCGCGGTGCAGACGTCAACTTCACGCTGAACTTCAAGACCGACATGGGCCGCATCACGGCCAAGCTCGACGGCACCTACCTTGACCAGTACCTGACGCGCCAAACCAAGACCGACCCCTGGGTGCAACGTGTCAGCCAGTTCGGTGACTTTGTGAACCTGTGGGACCTGAAGCTGCGTTGGAAGCACAACGCCAGCGTGACCTGGACGCAGGGCGTGTGGAGCACCACGCTGTCGCAAGACTACAAGTCGGGCTACTACGAAGAGGTCGACGGTTACGGCAGTGGCGTGAACCTGCAAAGCCTGGGCTTCCAGTCGCGCGTCTCGTCGTACTCGCTGTTCAACGCGTCGGTCACCTACACCGGCATGAAGAACTTGTCAGTCACGGCTGGCGTGAAGAACCTGCTCAACACCGACCCGCCCTTCAGCCTGCACAACGTTGACAACGTGGCCGGTGCCGGTTGGGACGCCCGTGTGGCCGACCCCCGTGGCCGCGCCTACACCTTGCGCCTGAACTACAAGTTCTGGTAATTTGAAGCG
>JAYVRO010000445.1:0-3806 GCA_043776165.1 Rubrivivax sp.
TTGAGCCGTGGAGAGATTGACGCCTACACGGAATTTGTGAAGATCTACGGCGCCAAGGGCCTGGCCTGGATCAAGGTGAACGACGCCAGCAAAGGCCGCGAAGGCTTGCAAAGCCCGATTGTGAAGAACCTGCACGACGCCGCCATCGCGGCCATCTTGCAGCGCACCGGTGCTGGCAACGGTGACCTGATCTTCTTCGGCGCTGACAAAGCCAAGGTCGTGAACGACGCGCTGGGTGCTTTGCGGGTGAAGGTCGGCCACAGTGAGTTCGGTCGCGCTCACGGTCTCTTTGAGGACAAATGGGCGCCGCTGTGGGTGGTCGATTTTCCGATGTTCGAGGCCGACGAAGGAGGTGGCCGCTGGAACGCCGTGCACCACCCCTTCACGGCACCGAAAGATGGCCACGAGAACCTCATGGACACGGACCCCGGCGCCTGCATCGCCAAAGCCTACGACATGGTCTTGAATGGCTGGGAACTGGGCGGCGGCTCGGTGCGTATTCACCGCGCCGAAGTGCAAAGCAAAGTCTTCACGGCGCTGAAGATTTCGCCCGAAGACGCCAAGGTCAAGTTCGGCTTTTTGCTCGACGCTTTGCAATACGGTGCACCACCGCACGGTGGTCTGGCTTTTGGCCTTGACCGGTTGGTCACCTTGATGACCAAGGCCGAGAGCATCCGTGACGTCATCGCTTTCCCCAAGACACAGCGCGCACAGTGCTTGTTGACGGGCGCACCCAGCACGGTGGACGAAGCGCAGTTGCGCGAGCTGCACATTCGCTTGCGCAGCGCCGGCGCAGCGACGCGCTCGCCGCTGTGATCAGCGGCATTTGAGCGCGTTGGACAAGCCCTGCGTTGATGCCGACGCACCCATGACCCGCGCGCACAAAATTCCAATTTCAGTATTGGTGGTGATCCACACACCTCGGGGCGAGGTGTTGGTCATCGAGCGCGCCGACAAGCCTGGCTTCTGGCAAAGCGTCACCGGCTCTGTAGACGCCATCAATGAGCCACTGGCCCAGGCCGCACAGCGCGAAGTGGTGGAAGAAACCGGCATCACCGCGGGCACCTTGACCGACTGGCAGTTGTCGAACGTCTACGAGCTTTACCCGACTTGGCGGCACCGTTACGCCAGCGGCGTGACGCACAACACAGAGCATGTTTTTGGTCTCTTGGTACCACAGGCCGCTCCCGTCACACTGCACCCGCGCGAACACATCAACCAGCTGTGGTTGCCGTGGCGCGAGGCCGCAGACAAGTGCTTTTCACCCAGCAACGCCGAAGCCATCCTCATGCTGCCGCGTTTTTCACCCGGGCTTGCATGAACCGCCACTCCACGCTTCACCGCCACATCGCGCAGCATGCACCACTCACGGGCATCGGCGCGCTGCGCGTGGCCACCTACAACATCCACAAGGGTGTGCGCGGTTTTGGGCCGCGCAAACGGCTGGAGATTCACAACCTGGGTCTGGCCATTGAAGCCCTGGACGCCGACATGGTGTTTTTGCAAGAGGTGCGCCTCTTCCACACCCGAGAAGCCCAGCGGTTTGATCGCACCTCTTTTGGTTGGCCGCAGCAGGGTCAGGCGCGATTTTTGGCGCCTGAAGGTTATGAGGTGGCCTACCGCACAAATGCCACCACACGTTTTGGCGAGCATGGCAACGCGCTGCTCTCGCGGTGGCCCTTGGGCGACATTGGCCACCATGACGTGAGCGACCATCGCTTTGAGCAACGTGGCTTCTTGCACGTGCCCACACGGTGGAACGGCTTGAGCGTGCACGCCGTGGTGGTGCATTTGGGGCTGGTGCACGCCAGCCGTGTGCGCCAGATACAACGGCTGGCTGAATTCATTGAAAAAGAAGTCCCGCCGCATGCCATGCTGGTCGTGGCAGGTGACTTTAACGACTGGGGTGAGAAGCTCGATGGGCCCATGCTTGCGCTGGGTTTAACCCGCGCCGAACCACCTGCTGGAGGGCGAAAAAACACCTTCCCATCGCTCATGCCAGTGTTTGCACTTGACCGTTTTTACTTGCGCGGCCTGAGCTGCAAAAACACCAGCGTGCCGCGGGGGTTGACCTGGTCACGCATGTCAGACCACTTGCCGCTGGTGGCCGAGTTGGAGCCGACCTGAACCAAGGAACGTCACCAGACCATGAAACACAGCCCCCACTCACCAGCGACCGACAGCCTGCTGTGGGCGCGTGACGATGTGCCTCTGCCCCAGTTTGTGGGCGGCAACGAGGTGCGGCTCCTGACCGGGGGCGACGAGCTCTTTCCGGCCATGTGTGCTGCCATCAATGCAGCGCAAAAGGAAGTCTGGTTCGCCACCTACATCTTCCACAGCGATGATGCCAGTCGCCGCGTGGCCGAGGCCTTGGTGGCGGCCGCGACGCGCGGCGTGAGTGTGAGGGTGGTGATCGATGGCTTTGGCTCCATCAGCATGCTCGCCAACGTTCGGCAATGGCTCACTGTGCCGGGCCTTCACCTCGAGGTCTTCCGCCCGCTCGACCGCTGGTACAGCTGGCTACAACCCGGACAACTGCGTCGCTTGCATCAAAAACTTTGTGCCGTCGATGGCGCCGTGGCTTTTGTCGGCGGTATCAATATTGTTGACGATCGACATGACATGACGCATGGCTGGACAGACCTGCCGCGTCTTGACTTTGCGGTTGAAGTGCGGGGCCCATTGGCAGCGCCGGTGCAGTCAGCCACACGCGCCATGTGGGCCCGCGCCAATCTGGGGCACGGCTGGCGAGAAGAAGTGCGCTCGCTGGCCAGCAGCGCGGCGCCCGTGGCGCAAACGCTGCGCTTGTTGCGCAGCTTGCGTTTGAAGTCGCCTGACGCCGACGTGAACGACGCCAGCGACGCGGGTGTCGCATTGCGCCCTGTGCGCGCCGCCTTCGTCGTGCGCGACAACTTTCGTCAACGTCGCGCCATTGAGCGCAACTACGTGGAAGCCATCCGCTCAGCGCGCGCACACATTGACATCGCTGTGCCGTATTTTTATCCCGGGCGCGCGTTTCGGCGTGCCCTGTGCTTGGCGGCCAAGCGCGGCGTGCAGGTGCGCTTGCTGCTGCAAGGCAAGATCGACTACCGCATCGCGGCCATGGCCGCGCAAGCGCTGTACGAAGAGATGTGTGCACATGGTGTGCGCATCTTCGAATACACGCCAGCTTTTTTACACGCCAAGGTGGCGGTGGTGGACGGCGACTGGGCCACGGTGGGCAGCTCCAACATCGACCCGCTGTCGCTGCTCTTGAACCTGGAAGCCAATGTGGTGGTGCACGACACCGAGTTTGCCCAGAACCTGAGGGCTGCTCTGGAGGTCGCCTTTGCCGTGTCGACCGAGGTAAAGAGCGCCGTCACCACAAGAGGCTGGCGCGGCTTGTTGCACCGGGGCGTGGTGGCCTGGTTGGCCAACGTCTACTTGCGCATGGGGGGCATCACGGGGCGGTACTGAGGGCTTGCGCAAGCGCTGGCTTTACGCCACAAATTCCAGTGTCAAACCTGGCAAGGCGATGCCCTTGATCTCTGTACTCCAACGCTCACCGCTGGCCACGACGTAGGCTGCTGTGAGTGTGCCAGTGGTCACCAGTTCACCTGCCTGCAAAGGGCAGGCATCGGGTTGTTCGGCCAGCACGCTCAAGAGGTGGGCAACGGCGAGCAAGGGGCTGCCCAGCACGTTGCTACCAAAGCCCTGTTCGCGCCAGTCGCCATTGCAAGACAAATCGAGCTTGAAGTTTTGCAGGGCGCTTGCGACATCGGGCGCGAGCGTTGCCATCGCCACAGGTTTGCCCACCACCAACAGGC
>JAYVRO010000446.1:0-3799 GCA_043776165.1 Rubrivivax sp.
GACGGCGCTGCGCAGGGCCGGGTGTGCTGGCAGCAGCGCTTGCAAACGGCGGCGCGCGGGGCCGCGCAAGGTGCCCATCACGTACTCGGCGGCCAGTCGGTCGGCCAGTTCTGGTCGGCTGTAGTCCACGTCAGGTTCCTTGCACCGAAGCACGTTCCAAACAGCCCTTGAGGGCCAGCAACCCACGGCGCACCCAACTCTTCACGGTACCCAGGGGTTGACTCAAGTGTTCCGCCACTTCGCTGTATGACAGCCCCTGGTAGAAGGCCAGGGCCACCGACTGTTGTTGCTCTGCACTGAGATGGCCTACGCAGCTACGCAAGGCGCGCGCGTCGGCAGCGGTTTCCAATAGTTCATGGGGACCGGGTTCGTTGGACACAAAGTCACCCAGCAGGTCGCGGTCTTCGTTGTCGTCGCCACTGAGCACGTGGGTGCTCACCGTTTGTGGCTGTGTTTGGCGACGGCGCAGGCTGTCAATGGCACGGTTGCGCGCAACGCTGATCAGCCATGTCATGGGCTGACTCAACTGCGCATCAAAGCTGCCTGCTTGTTGCCAAACTTTCACGTAGACCTCCTGCAAGAGGTCCTCAGCAACCTCTCGTTGCCGTGTGATACGCAAAATCACGGCCAGTAGATGCGCTGCAGTCTTGTCGTACAGGTGTTTGAAGGCGGCGCGGTCACCCAGCGCGGTGCGCGAGAGCAAGGCCGCCAGTTCCAGGGCAGCGCCTGATGCGGGATGGGGGTCGGTTTTAGCCACGCAGCAAGTCTAAGCCGCGCAAGCGCTGGCTGTCGGGAAACACGTCGCGATCCAGCGCCGTGTTTTTCACACCCAAATGCTGCGCCAACACCGGCCGCAGCACTGCGCGCAGGTCGGTGGTGATGCGCAAGTCACGGCCTTCAAAACGTTGGTTGGAAGCCAGGCCGGGCCAGTCGGCAAGCACTCGGCCGCCGCGCACGGCACCGCCCAGAACGAAGGCAGCACCACCCGTGCCGTGGTCGGTGCCTTGGGTGCCATTGATGGCCACTTCGCGGCCAAATTCGCTGGCCACCACGACCACAGTGTTTTGCCAGGCGCTGACGGCGCCGACACTGGCCGATGGAGCGCTCAGCGCGTCGCGCAGCGCGGCCAGCATGGCGTCGAGCGTGCGCAGGTTGTTGACTAGCGCGCCGTTGGGTGCAGCCTGGTTGGCATGGCTATCCCAGCCGCCGAGCTCCAACACCGCAACACTGGCACCACCGGGCTGCAAAAGCAGCTCACCGGCTTTGCGCGCCAGCGCCACAGCGCCGTTGCGGTTGGGCGCGACCGCACCCATGTCGTTCACTTCGGCCATGCCGGGGCCGGCGCGCAGGTTGCGTGCCCGGGTTAACGCTTGACCTAAGTCGGCGTCGTGGCGGTACATGGTTTGCAAGCGCGCCACCAAGTCGGCGGTGGGTTCGGGCAAGACCGATGGCGCCCAACTGTCGACCTGTGTCGCGCCACGCAGCACCAAGGGCACGGCTGTGTTGATGGCCACGGCGCGCCGGCCATTGGCAGTCAGCGCACGACCGAGCCAGCCGGTGGACAACTCATAGGGTTTGCTGCCGCCTGATTCGAGCACTTGCTGTGCGTCAAAGTGCGAACGCTCGCGGTAGGGCAGGCCCACGGCGTGCACCACGGCGAGTTCATTCTTGCCATACATGGCGTGCATTTGCACCAAGGCCGGATGCAGGGCGAAGGTTGAGTCGAGTGCCAACGCCGGCGTGACGAATTGGCCCAGGGGCCCACGGGCGGCGGCAAAGGCCGCGTCGCCGATGGCGGGTACGGCAGCCAGGCCGTCCAATCCACCGCGTAAAACGACGAGTACGAATCGTGCACTTTGATGCTCGTTGTTTCCCGCCAGCGCCAGTGTGGCGACATTTGCCAAAGGCGCCAGCAGGGCGGCTTGCACAGCACCGGTAAGCAAACGGCGGCGTTCGATGAGGTGGGTCATTTTCGTTTCCATTCAGTGTGAGTTGCAGGGCGCTTCCAGTGGACGCCGCAGAACCGGCTTTGCCGGGCTGCTGGCGGCGCCCCCTTGAGGGGGAGCGGCGCAGCCGCTGGGGGGTGGACTCATTCAGCGGCGCTGAAATTCGGGCGACAGCAAAAGCAAAGCCAGGGCCTGCGGGCCGTCGGCTGCGCGGTCAATCTGCCTTGATGTTTCTTCGCTGAGTGCGCTGCCAAGGCTGCTGCGTGCCAAGGCACGGGCATCTACTTGGCGGCCTGCGCGTTCGGCCACGCGGGTGGCCCATTCCACGCGCTTCCACACCGCGTCGGGCCCCAGCCATTCTTCAGCTCTGTCAGGCCAGCCAGCGGGCGAGGGTGCGGCTTGCACACGTTGGCCCAAGGTGTTGATGCCGCCATCGGGCTGACGCGCAAAACCTTGCTCACCCAGGTTCAACAAACGCGCTGTGCTGATGACAAACTCTTCGGGCGTCTTCAATTTCAACTGCGCGGTGCCCCAGGCTTGCGGCGCCTGAATGAGTTCGCGGTAGACGCTGGGCAAGTCGCCTTGGGTGGCTGTGAAACGTTCCGCCAAGCGTGCCACCAGGGCAGGTGGCGGGTCATCGGCCACAAAGTGGCGCGCCAGTTTGCTGGCAATGAAACGTGCGGTGGAAGGGTGGTGGGCGAGGTCGTGCAGCACTTCGCGCAGGGCTTGGGGTCCTTCGCCGTAACGCTTGCCCAGCAGCGTTTTGTCGCCCGGTTCATGCCACTGCGCATCAAACCTGCCGGGCGCTTCGGTGGCGGGCAAAGCGCCCGAGGTGATGGCCGCCACGGGCACGCGCCAGCCGGTGAGCACGGCCGCAAAAGCCGTCACATCGGCCTGTGTGTAGCCGCCCCAACCGCCGAACGCCACGCCACCGCCCTGTACGCCCAGCGTGTGCAGCTCCAGCACCTCACGCGCCAGGTTCTCGTTCAAGCCGGTGATACGCGGCGCGGGGTCGTTGGGGCCGCGCGGGCGGCGGGCTTGCTGCTGCACCACGCGCGAATGGGGGCCTGCTGATTGTTCGTTGTCGAGGTAGCGCAGCATGGCGGCGTGGGTGACTGCGGCAGAGAGCAAGGTTTCAAAGGAGCCGGCGATGTGCGGCCTGATCGCCTCGCGCTCAAAGGCGCCGACCAAGGCCCGTGCTTGAGGCTTGGCCACAGACACCGTGAAGTGGTTTTCCCAGAACAGCGCCAAGCGCTCTGCAAAAGGTCGCTCCGTGGTGACAGCGGTGACCAAACGCGCCCTTACATCGGCCTGGACCATGACGCGAAAGTGCTCGGCAAATTGCTGCTCAACGGTGCGGTTGTCGGTTTGCACCGGCATGGCCGCGGCGAGCTGCACTTGGCGCCGCGCCTGGATGAATTCGGCGTACCGGATGACGCCTTCATGCGCCGTGGGCAACTGCTCGCCACGCTGCGCCTTTTGTTTGTCGGCGGGGCCGATTTGCGCTATCAACCAATCTGGCGCGTTAACGCCGATGGCGTCGAGCCGGGCCTCACCCAGGCCAAAACGGTGGGCAGCGATGCGCGCTGAAACTTCTGCTGGGAGCGGGTTGGACATGGTGCACCTCGGTGCCCACAGTGTCGCGCAGTTGTCGTGCGTGGCGTATCAGTGGAACGTGGCGCTTGGGTGAAGAAGCATTGCTGCGCGCCTGTTGCGACCACTCATTCAGCGACTCCTTAGGGCCCGTTCGGGAAAAACTTGCCCATTTGGCTCGCCGGCTGCGGGCGCGCTGCGGCGTTGCAAATGCTCGCGATGCCGATGGGCATCGCTGTGCTTTGCGCCTTGCATCGCAT
>JAYVRO010000447.1:0-3796 GCA_043776165.1 Rubrivivax sp.
CGCCCATCACCGTCTTTCCCTCGGGGCCGCTGGTGGTGGGTGTGCCCGAGAAATTGGGCGTGAGCAACATCAAAGAGTTCATCACCTTTGCCACCAAAAGTGCCAACGCCAACGCCATCAACATGGGCACCTACGCGCCGGGTTCTTACCCGCACATGGTGGCCGACCAGATCAACCGTAAAGAAGGCAGCAAGATCCTGAGCATCCACTACAAGGGTGAAGTACCGATGTGGGTGGACCTGGTGTCGGGCCAGCTGCAAATTGCGATTGGCAGCTACCAGGCTTTCAACACCGTTTCAACGCGCGGTGTGCGGCCCATTGGTGTGACGGGCAACTACCGCTCACCCAAGCTGCCGAACGTGCCCACGCTGGCCGAACAAGGCATGGAAGACGCGTTGGTAAAACTCGAAGGCGGCCTGCCCTTGATGGCCCCGGCAGGCACGCCTGAAGCCGTCTTGCAATTGTTGTCGGACATCGCCGTGGCCGGTGCAGATACGCAGCGCGCCGCGTTGCTGCGCGAGAACTTCAGCATCCCGAGCAAGCCCAAAGGCTTGGCCGACACGCGCGCCGATTGGGCCCGTGAAGTGCCGGTGTGGGTGAAGCTGGCGTTGGACCTGGGCATCAAACTCGATTGATGGCTGGATTGACGCCAGTTTGACCCTACAACTTCACATCCAGTGAAACGTTAACTTGTGGCCCCGTGTAGCGCTCGGTTGTACTTGTGTAACCACTGCTGGTGTAGCCGCTGCTGAGCCGCGTTTGTGTGATGGCATTGGGGGGCCCGAAGGGCTGCGAGCCTGCACTCGCGGCCACACGCAGGGCCAGGCCGGGGCGGAAAGTCCACTGCGCAAAAGCGTCCAGGGTGCGCGTGTTTGATCGGTCGATCAACTGATCTGCCAACTGCTGCGTGAGGTAGCTCGGCACGACGCTCATGTTGGCGCCCACATTCAAAGGCAGGCTGGTGAAGCGGTAGTCAAAACCACCGCTGGCCGACCAGGGCTGTTGTCCGTCAAGTCGATTGTTAGGGCCTGACAGTGCAGCCACCTGCGAGCGATAAAAACTCACGGCGCCGCGCACATTCAAGGCCGCGCTGGGGCCAAAAAGTGAGGGCGCCAAGTCACCCAATCGGCCCTTCATTTCCAGCTCCAGGCCGCTGGTGCGTGCCGATGAAAAGTTGGTGGGCATCGAGATCCAACGCGGCGCGCTGGCCCAGCTCACCGTTTGCAAGGTGGTGACGTTGCGCATCAAGTTGCTGATGCTGCGATGGAACACACCCACACTCACCAGGCCGCCACCGGCCAGGTACTTTTCGAACGCCAGGTCCAACCCCGTGGCCAGCTCGGGTTTGAGCGCGGCGTTTCCCATGCGGTCGGGTGCCAGCTCGGTGTTGCTCACGCGTGTGTCGGTGAACTGCGAGTTGAGCGCGGGCCGCGCGAGCAAGGCGTTGGGCGTTGGCGCGCGGTAGCTGCGCGTGAGGCTGGCGCGGATCATGTCGCGCCCTTTGGGGTCGAACTTGTAGGTGATGTGCCACAGCGGCGAGAGCACGGTGCTGGCATTCACAAGCGGTGTGGCACTAACAAGCGGTGCAGCATTCACAAGCGGTGTGCCGCTGCTGCGGCTCTCCGTCTGGATGCGCTCGCTGCGCAGGCCCAGGTAGGTGGAGAGTTGCGGTGATACCTCCCACTCGTCTTGCACATAAAACGCCTGGCGCTGAATGCGCGCGGTAAAGGGCTGGCCGTCAAAGTCCGGCAGCAGCGCCACACCCAGTTCGGTGCTGCTGCGCAGTTCCGTGCGTTGACGCGCTTCCAGGTCCCAGCCCGCCGTGAGGCTGTGGGCTTCACCCATCAGCAAACCGTACTTGCCGGCCTGCGTGATGGTGTTGTCTTTGGAGCTGCCCACGGTGTGCACGCGCGGTGTGCCGCCGCGTGTGGTCTGCACGTCGTAGTCACCCTTGCTCTGCCCCACACCGGCCTTGAGTTCGATGCGTTGATCGTCACGAAAGCGGTTGATCCACTGCACATTGGCGCGCAGGTTTTGCCACATGCCGTGCTGGGCCGAGTTGTCGTCCAGCACAGGTTTGCCGCTGATCACCTTGGTGTCGTAGTCGTTGCGGTTGTTCCAGTGCCCTTGCTGCGCAAACCCTTGCAGCGACAGCGTCTCCACATCGCTGAACTTCCAGTTCACACGCGGGCCCAGGTTGAAGCCGTAACCCCACACGGGCTGCACATCGCGCTGCACCGCTTGCGCTGGTTTTTGATCGATGCCGAGCATGAAGCGCTCGGTGATGATGGTGTTCTCGCCGCGCCATTCAAACAGCGAGATCGGCAGCGAAACCGCCGCGTTGCCAAACGTCGGTCCCAAGGTTTCACCCAAAGTGATGTTGAGGTTGCCCGCCGAGCGCTGCGCGGCGTAGCCCGCACCCAAGCGCAGGTCACGCTGCGACCTGCGCGGCGCGTCTTTCAAGATGATGTTGATGGCACCGGCCACCGCCTGCGCACTTTGGTCAGCCGTGGGCGCGCGCGTGACCTCGATGCGCTCGATCTGCGTTGGGCTCAGCTGGTCGAGCGCAAAGCCCGGTGGTGCGGGGTCGCCGTTGATGAGGATCAGCGTGTAGCCGGCGCCCAGGCCACGCATGCGGGGGCCGCCGCCGTCCACGTTCACACCGGGCAAGCGCTTGAGCACATCAAGCGCATTCGTGTCGCCGTATTTGTCCAGCTCATCGCGCCCGTAAATCTGCTTGGCCACGGTGGCGGCGCGGCGCAGGTCGGTGGTGCTTTGACGCGCTGCGATTTCAATGCGCTGGGCGCTGGTGGTTTGTGGTTGCGCTGGTGTTTCACCGGCGCCAGGCGCTTCTTGCGACAGCGCCACCAGCGGGCAGGCCAGCGCTGCGAGTGTTGCGAATGCGGCCCAAGGTGGCAGCACGCGGCTCATGCGTGGCACCGTGGAATGTGAACGACTGCAGGGCATGGTGGACTTGTTGGGCGTGGATGCTTGCTCGCGCTTGCCACGCCTCTTGCCCCCGTAGGCCCATTTCGCACTATCTGACAACTCTGCGCCCCAGTAGAAGAAAGCGTGTATCCAGTTGAGCCGCCTGATATGACGGTATTCAAATAAATATCAAGTGCAGCTGACGGGGTAGATGGTACTCCAACACAGGCAGTTCCATTCCAGCTTGTACCAGTAAGACAATCCTTGACGATCATATACGCTGTATCTTCTTTTCCACTTGATCCGTCTTTACAAGTAAACGCATACCCAGGGGAAGCCTTTGGTGCAGCGTAGATATTGTTCCATGACAAAAACCCACTCGCAGCATGTACTCCGGCGCCGAGACCGGTGTCGACATTTCTCCAATCATTCCTAACTCCATCAGCGGAATCTGGGAAGTCTGTATCTCCTGCACATGTCTGTGACCCACCCACCACATTCCAGAAAATCTTTGCAGGAGTGGCTTGTGCTCCGCGTATCACCGTAGTTGTGCCACCCGCAAAGGCAGACGAAGATAGACCAAAAAAGAAAAGTGGAAGGAAAAGTAAAGAGAGAATTTGCGTATTTAAGGTACGGGTGACTTTATTTTTACTCTTTTTACTGTTGAATAATAAAAAAGATGGCAAAGGATGCATATATGGTTAAGTATATGCCAAGAATACAAAAACAAAAGAGCGCTACCCACAGAAGTGGGGAACGCTCTTCGTAACCTGTATGACAAAAAGGTTACGCGAATCCGATTAGGGATTCGAGAAGCTCACAAGGTACTTGAAGCAGCCGATGGTGCTTGCGCACGTTGCGGTGACGC
>JAYVRO010000448.1:0-13396 GCA_043776165.1 Rubrivivax sp.
CCAGGCGCTGTATGGACGTGTACAAAGGCGCAAAGGCTTCGGCACGCGGGGACTCGACAAAAACGGTCCAGCTCAAAGCCGGGATGCCTGCGCTGGCCGACAACACCTCGTTGCCCGCGAGATCACGTGCTGCCACGTTCACACCTTGATCGGGCTTGCCACGCGCCACCACCTGGGGCAGCGCACTCAGGTCGGTTTGTTTCAGCACCAGGCTGATGTCGGGGTGCGCAATGAGCTGCCCTGTTGCATCAACCACATAGGCCAGCCCAGCGCTGCCGATCTTGATGCGCGAGACCACGTCCCAGACAAACTTCAGATTGACTTCGGCCACCGTCACACCGCCGCCGCCTCCGCCACCGGCAGGCCGGGCCAGTGACATGTAGGGTTCGGTGCCCTTGCGAAAATGCACGGGGCCAAACCAGGTCTTGCCACCCTTGGCCGTGATGAACGAGGCTTCGCGTGAAAACTCCGTGCCCGCGCTGGCCGCGTCCATCGCCAAGCGCGACACCCGCAGCCGCTCGCGCCCGTCGGCACCCACCCAAACCAATTCTGTGATGGCCGGTACCTGGCGCAGCAGCTTGTAGAACTCAAAGCGGCGCTGCTCGAGCGGGTCATTGGCCGCGTCCATCAGCGGAAACGCCGTCCAGCCAAGCTGGTGTTCGATGTCGAGGATGTACTGCTCAATTCGCGTTGCCGCGCCCTGCGCCTTTTCAGCTTGCAGCGCCATCAGGTTGGCCTGAATCTCGCGCCACGAAAAGTACAGGCTGACCGCGCCGTTGGTGATGAGCACACCGGCCACCAACGCGATGATCAGCGTCGCGTATTTCGGAAAGAGGCGCCAGCGAAGAAGCGTCATTCAAGATACCGCGCCGAGACTCTTGGCATCAAAGGGGCGATGGATGGACGGTGTCATTCGATCACCTCGTCGGCCAGGACAAGCACACCTGGCGGCAGCGTCAGGCCCAGCGCCTTGGCGGTTTTTTGGTTGATTGACATGCGAAACCTGCTGGGTTCTTCAATGGCCATGTCGGCCGGATTTTCACCCTTGAGCACGCGGCCCACGTAGTTGCCCGCGCGGCGAAACACGTCCGTCAAGTCCGGGCCATAGCTCATCAGGACGCCGAAATGCACGTCGGCGGACGTTTCGGACATCACGGGCAAGCGGTACTTCAGTGCCGCTTGCGCGTAGTCACGCTCCAACCCGTTGCTCGTGCTGGTCAAGGTCAGCAGCAGGGCCTGCGCGCGCGCCTCGACCAGCTTGCGAAACCCGGCGTCAACTTGGTCAAGCGTGCGCACATGAACGTAGATGAGCTCCAGGCCCAGCCGTCGCGCTGATTCATCCATGGCCTCAACTTCTTGCTTGCAAGAGTCGCGCATGGCCTCGTCGACAAACACCCCGAGGCGCTTAAGACCAGGCACGGTTTGCATCAGCATCTGCATGCGTTTGGCGGTGAGCTCTTTGTTCATCGTCGTCACACCCGTGACGCGGGTGCCGGGCCGCGCCAGCGACTTGACGAAGTTGAGTTTCACGGGGTCAAGGATGGTCGCGATGACGATGGGCGTACTGCGGTTGGCATACCAAGCGCCCGTGGCCATGGGGGTGGCCGGCGCGAAGAACACGTCTACTTTCTCGGCGGCCAATTCCTGTGCCTGCGGCTTGAACCGCGTTGGATCAGACCCCGCTGCGCGCTGCAGCAGCACCAGGTTTTGGCCCTCGACAAAACCCTGCTCACGCAGGCCGGCGACAAAGCCGCGATGCGTGGCGTCGTAGTACGAACCGCTGTCGCGCCACATCATTTCACCAACGCGCGCAACGCGAGTTTGGGCGGAGCAAGCACCGCTCAAAACGGTGCCCAGCAGGGCCGCAGTCAGCAAGATCAGCTTTCGCATGAGTCGCTCCTTCAATTTAGGACGGCAGTGGCGCGCTCGCGCCTGCGGTGATGCCTACGTCGACAAGATGGGGCCGCTTCACTCGATCAGCTCGGTCGCTTGGAGCAGCAGTGCTTGCGGAAAACGAAGACCCAGTGCGCGCGCCGTGCGCTGGTTTAAAACTAACTGGAAGGTCGTCACCTGCTCAATCGGCAGGTCGGCAGGCTTCGTGCCCCTGAGGATGCGATCGACGAAGTAGGCGCTGCGGTGGAAGACACTCTCCAGGTCGGGCCCATAGCTCATCAAGCCACCCGCCCTCAGGTAGGTCCGGTTGGCAAACATCGTTGGCAGTTTGTGCTTCAGCGTCGCATCGCAGATTCGCTCGCGATAGGTGATCGTTGTGGTGTCGGAGACGATCGCTACCCCTTGGACGCCCTGGCGTACGGCTTGGACGAAGCCTTCTTCGACGCCATTGGGCAGCAACATGCCCAGCTCGTTCACCGTGACACCGAGCACCTTGCCGGCTTCCACGGTGGCCGCCACGCCAAGCGGCTTGCTGGGTCGGTCCGCGTTGTAGAGAGCCGCAACCTGTTGAAGACTGGGTACGGCCTGCTTGAGCAACTCCAGCCGTTTGGCGCTGAGCTCGACGTTGAAGACGGCCGTACCGGTCATGTTCCTATCAGGGCGGCCCAGGCTGGTCGTGGCCCCAGAAGCCACCGGGTCACCAAACGCTGGCACGACGATCGGTACTGCATTCAGACTCTGTACGAGGCGCCCCAACAAGCGATCGGCCACGACGATCAGATCCGGCTTGGAGGCGGCCAACGCCGCGACGTTGGCGTTCTCGCGCTCGAGGTCGAAGCCGGCGAATCGATAGTCAATCACGACATTCGTTCCCGCTATCCAACCGCGCTCGCGCAGCCCGCGATCGAAAGCCTGTTCGAACTCGTTCGGGCCCGGCCGCAATGACAGATAAGCGATGCGCTGCGTTCGACTGGGCGTCTGGGCACGCAGCGTGCCGACTGCCGAAAGCAAGGCGGCACCGGTACCCGACATCAAGGTGCGTCGATCCATCATCAGACATCGTCCTTCGTGCACAGCCGCAGGCGTTGCAGCAGGTTACTTTCCAAACCCTCAGACAGCTCTTACATCGATGAAATACAAGCCCCATGGGCACAAGCCGAAACGCTCCTTGAGCGGCTTGTCCTTGAAAGCGGGCAAACGATCGGCGTCGTACACGGCCCAAAGCGGCCCCAGCCCACCCAGGCTCATGGGTTTGCTGTCCAGCGCGGTGGCCACCATCATGCGGTAGCTGCGCGCGTCGGCCAAGCTCACGGCCACGGTATAGCCGTCAATCGCGCGCAGAGCCAGCATCACCGGGGCGTCGGGTGCCACACCGGCCGCCTCGACCACCGTGCTGAGCAGCGGGCCACGCAAGGTGTGCGGCTTGGCGTCGTACTCCAGCGTGGGTTGGATGGTCACGCTGGGCAGGTGCGCCAGCATGGCCGCGTCGAATTCCCAGGCACGCTCAAACTTTGCGCCGTGCTTGACCATCAACTGGTCCAGCGCCGGGTCGAGTGCAGCACGATTGCTGCGGGCGATGGCGCCACTGACAGTGAGCAGACCGCCGCCCGTTCGCGCGCCAGGTAGCGCGGCTTGGGTTGGCGCGGACAGGCCTGCACCCAGCGCAGTGGCGGCCAGAAAATGTCGCTTGTTCATGGGACTCCTTCGATGGTCTATTGCGTCGATGGGCCGCTACCCGACGGCAACCGTGTCGGGCGCAATGATGCGCTTAAGCCACCACTTTTCATTCAGTCACCCCCTCCGCGCGCAGCAAGATGGCTTTCGAGGCCGCGGCAGCGTGCCCCCCGCCACGCTCACGCCCAGCTGGAAAAAAACGGGCCGCAGGACACGGGCCCGGGTCCAAGTAGCTACCAGTAGCTACAATGCCTGCTATGCAATCAGTCGGCATCAAGGAACTCAAGAACAAGCTCAGCGCATACATTCGCGTGGTGGCCTCGGGCGAGACGGTGCTGGTGACCGACCGCGGGCAGGTTGTCGCGGAATTCGTGGCCCCACGCGTGCATGTCCAAGCCTCAAGCGCCGAGCAGAAAATGGGTGAATTGCTCAGGCTGGGCCTGCTGACGCCGGCCAAGATCTTGCCCGGCACAAGACTGCCGCGCCGCAAATCCGTCGCCAAGCTCAGCGACGTCATGCGCGATCTTGCACAGAGCCGGGCTGAGCGTTGATCTATCTCGACACCTCCGTCGTGCTGGCGCGCCTTTTTGCAGAAGACCACGCGCCACCAGATGCGTTCTGGTCGCAAGATTTTGTCTCGAGCCGCCTGCTTGAATTCGAGGTCTTCAATCGCGTGCATGCGCGCGGCGCCGGGCCCACGTACGCCACCAACGCGCGCCATTTTGTTGATCGTGTGAGCCTCGTCGATCTTTCTGCGCCGGTGCTCGCTCGCGCCTTGCTGCCGTTTGCGCTGCCCGTGCGCACGCTTGATGCACTGCACCTCGCAACAATGGACTTCCTGCGCGCCCAGGGCCAGACGCTGGCCTTGGCCACTTATGACCAGCGCCTTGCGGCGGCCGCCAAGGCGCTGGGCTTTTCGCTCACGAAGGTCTAGGCTGGCGGCGGTGCTTCGCTGTGGAGTCATTCGATCACCCGGTCCGCGCGCAGCAGAACAGATTGCGGGATCTTGATGCCGAGCGCCTTCGCGGTTTTCATGTTGATGACCAAGTCGAATGTGGTCGGCTGCTCGATCGGAATGCTGCCCGGTTTCGTGCCCCTGAGTACCTTGTCCACCACGTGTGCCGAGCGCCGGAATTGAGTGGGCAGCGGCGAGCCGTATTCCAGAAGCCCGCCCGCATTGGCCACCCCGCCGCGCCCCTTGTGACCGGAATTCGCCGGGGCAGCGTCAGCTCGACGAGCCGCTCGCGCAGGTTGGTGCCGATGCTGCCTGACACCGTGATCGCATCGACCCGCTGACCGATCAATGAAGCGACGGCCGCGTCGAAGTCGGCCGGGCTCGAGGGAGTCGATGACGCTGATGACACCGGTCGCGTTGCCACCGGGACTCGCCAGGCTCATCACAAGGCCCGCGCCGACTGGGTCGGTCCCCGTGGCGAAGACGATGGGAATCACGCTGGTCGCGCGCGTGCTCGGTGCCAGCACGCCGACGCGGCGGATGGCGAGCGTCGATGTCTGTGCGCGAACCGATCTGGTCTGGCCCGCGAGGCTCGCCCCCATCGCGAGCAAGAGAAGTCTTCGCGCGTCCACTTGATCACCTTTTCATAACGTCGGGCTCATGGCTCAAGCCACTTCTACCGCAGGCGCGATGCCCAGTTTTGCCGCCCGGCGCGCAAAGGCCTTGTCGAAGGTCATGAAGGTGTTGTCGTTGGCGCTCAGAGCCAGATGCAAGGCGTCTGCAAAATCCAACCCTCGCGCACAAGCGCGCAGGGCATAACGCAGCGCATCGGACTGCGGCGACTCGAAGTTGCTCAAGCCGAGCAGCAAGTTCAAGCCGCGTTCGATATCGGTCGGCGTGCAGTCATTGGCCTCCAATACCCTGACGAGTTCGAGAAACACGGTGATGGGCGCCGTAAAAACCTGGCCCGTCTGCAACAGGGTCTTCACGCGCGCATGTTGCGCAGCGTCGTCGCGCAACAGCAGCCGCGCCAGCAGGTGGGTGTCGAGCGCAATCATGGCGCGTGGCGCGCTTTCAGTCGTGCATTGATGACCGTTTGGGTCTGCGCCACACCCAGGCGCTTGCGCCCGGGCCGGGCCAGACAACCAGCGACCTCGTCCAGCGCGACGGCCGGTGCGCTGGCCAGCAGTCGAAGTCGGATTTCGCCGTCCTGGCAACGGACCGAGAACTGAGCGCCCGGCGCGACCTGGGCGTGGTCACGCACGGCCTTGGGGTTGACGAGTTGGTCTTTGCTGGAGAGGGTGACGGTGCCCATGACGGTTTGCAGTTTTTGGTGAGTAGGACGCATGGTAGGACGGCTGGTAGGACAGGGCAAGCCGAACCAAATCGGCCCGCTGGCGTGTCACTCGATCACCGCATCAGCCCGCAGCAGCAGCGATTGCGGGATCGTCAGCCCGAGCACCCTGGCCGTCTTCAGGTTGATGACCAAGTCGATCTTGGTCGGCTGCTCTACAGGCAAATCGCCGGGCTTGGCGCCTTTGAATATCTTGTCCACGTAGCTGGCGAGCCTGCGGTATTCGTCGGCGCTTGTGGGCCCGTACGACATGAGGCCACCCGCATCCACCCAGAGCCGTTGTTGGTAGATGGACGGCATGCGTGAACGCAGCGCGAACTCGACGATGCGATCCTTGACACTGAGCACGAGCGACTGGTCGAACACGATCAGCCCGCTCGGGCGCCAACCCCTGATGAGTGCGAGTGTGGGGTCGACTTCGTCCACCGTGCGCAGCTCCGCAACTTGAACCTCGATGCCATAGCGACGCGCTGCTGCATCGATCGCCGCCATGGCTTGCACTTGCAAGGGAATCAAGGGCGTGCCCTTGGGGCCGGTGCGTACCAGCAGCACGGCCAGCTTCGAGAGTGCTGGCACGACTTCGCGCAGCAATTCGACGCGCTTGGCATCCAGCTCCTGGGTCATGCTGGAGCGGCCGGTGAGATTGCCCCCGGGGTGTGCGAGGCTGGCAATCAAGCCACTGGCCACCGCATCGCCAGCGCTAACAAACACGATCGGTATCGTGGCTGTGGCCCGTTGGGCGGCCAACGCGCTCGTCGTGCCAGGCGCGACGATGACATCGACCCGGCTCGCCACGAGCTCGGCGGCCAATGCCGGGTAGCGCTCGTTGCGGCCGTCGGCGGATTTGGCTTCGAGTGAGTAGTCGCGGCCAAGTCTGTATCCCAGCTCACGCATGCCCTGATGGAACGCTGCCAGTCGGGCCGCTTGCGACGGATCATTGGCCGCCGATGTGGGCCCGAGATAGCCAATGCGCCATACCTTGCCCGGTTGCGCAGTAGCGGTGAGCGGGCCGCACAGGACACTTGCCGCAGCAGTAGCGACGACACGGCGGCGGTTCGTCATTCGATGACCTCGTCGGCGCGCAACAGCAGCGTCTGCGGGATCGTCAGGCCGAGCGCCTTGGCGGTCTTCAGGTTGATCACCAGATACAGCCGGCTCGGCTGCCAGATGGGCAAATCGCTCGGCTTGGCGCCCTTGAAAATGCGATCGATATAGGAAGCCACCTGCTTGTAGGTCTCGAGATCGTTCGCGCCATAGGACATCAGCCCGCCGTCCTTTACCTGGCGCGGCCACTCGTAGATGGCCGGCAGCCGGACTTTGGCGGCCTGCTCGATGATGGCGATGCGGTCGCGATTGAACGCCGGGGCCGCGCCGACGACCAGGGCTTGCGCGCGCTGTGCGGCCATCGCCGCGAACGCGCCGGCGTAGTCGCCGCCCTTCACATCGACAACCTCCAGACTCAAGCCCAGCGCCGATGCCGCTGCACGTGTTTCCTGCACCTGCGTCGGCATCATCGTTGCGGATGAGGCGGGGGCGAGCATGGCCATGCGTGTGGCCCGTGGCACCAGTTGCCGCAGCAACTCCAACCTCTTTCCTGCGAGCGAGCCCTCGGGCGAGATCAAGACGCCCGTGATGTTGCCCCCGGGGCGTGCCAGGCTCTGCACCAACCCCTGCTGGACCGGATCGACGTTGTTGAATAAGACGATCGGGATCGTCGTGGTCGCGTCCTTGGCGGCTCTGGCGGCGGCCCCTCCCACAGCGAGGATGACGTCAGGATTCAGTCCGATCATTTGGCGTGCGAGTGCGGGAAGGCGTTCAGGCCAGCCTTCGGCGTAGTGCCGCTCGATCAGCAGGTTCTGGCCTTCGACATAGCCCAGTTCGCGCAGCGGCGCGGTGTATGCGGTGCTGGCGTACGTATCGGCAGCAGGGGCCACCGTGGCAGGATGCAGGATGCCCAGGCGGTACACACGGCCGGTAGGCTGCGCCACTGCGGCCAATGGCGCCGTGCCGAGCGCCGCAGCGACGGCACTGAGGAGTCCGCGTCGATGCATCAATCGGTGGTTCATTCGATGACCCTGTCCGCACGCAGCAGAATGGATTGCGGCACCTTGATGCCCAGCGTCAAGTGCCAGTGTCACAACGCGCCGCAAATTCATTTGATTACCCCTCGGCCTGGTTGGCTCATCGACCGCGTCTTGTAGCGCGCGGCGACTTGCTTGCCGCGACGCTCAATCGCCGGAAAGGCTCATCTCAAGTCGGACACCGCGATAAGAAACCTCCGGCTTGACCGTGCCGCGCGCGCCCTTGTGCAGGCGCACAAGGCCATAGCGTTCCATCGTGCGCAGCGTGCGCGACAGGTTCCCTGCAGTACGACCGGTGGCCACCGCCAGGGCGTTGAGTGAATTCGGTCGGGTGTCGGCGATCACCGCCAGCAACGCGCGGTTGCGGTTTGACAGTAGCTTGGCGAAGCTGTCCGGCGAAGTAAACCAGACCTTGGGATCACCCGCTTTGGGTTTCAGGGCGCCCTTGGCAATGGCCAAGGTTCGCGCCTTCATCTCGTCGTACGACGCTATACCGATTTTCAGTGTTTTCATCACCAGACTCCTTGCTCTCTCATGACAGCCTCGACCTCGGACCAAAAGTCCGCGACAAGGGCCACGGCGCCGCTATAGCCATATGGCTTGACCGTGCGCAGCCGGTGCTTATGGTCGTGCACCTCGCGGCGTGGCCCGTCGACCTGGTGGGCGTTGTCGAAGCCCACAAGCCGTGTGCCGTCAGGGGCGTGCATGGTCAGCGTGTCATCGAGCCCGTGCGGCTTTTGCGGGGTCGCCGGGACCTGATGGACAACGAAGCGCACCCAGTAACCGGAGGCATCAATCACCAGCACCTGACCGTTCAGGTCCATGAGCGTGTCGAGTGATGGATCGCGTCGAGCCATGATTGTGATTGTCACACACTGATAAGCTTCTCAAGCCTGCCAAAGCGGTCGCTTGGACAGGCATCCGTCGATTATTGAATCACCTCGTCGGCGCGCAGCAGCAGAGACTGGGGGATCGTCAGGCCCAGCGCCTTGGCGGTACGGCCATTGATCACCAGCTCGAACCGGTCCGGGCCTTCGATCGGCAGCTCGGCGGCCCGCTCACCGCGCAGGATCTTGTCGGCCAGCGCCACGGCGCGCGGAAAGTAGTACGACTGCACCGGCCCGTAGGTCATCAGCACGCCCGCCTGGGCGTAGCTCCTCAGGAACGAGATCATCGGCAGCCCATACCGCCGCGTCGCCTCGGCGTATTCGGTGGCGACGACAACAAACCCGGGCGAGCTCATTTGCACGATGCCAGTGCGCTGACGGCCCGTTGTCAGCGCACGCAGCGACGCGTCGATCGCGCTGCGTGGTTTCAACTCCAACAGTGTGCCCACCAGTCCCTTGTCGCGCACCACGGCCTGTGCCACTGCCAACTGGTCCCGGCCAGTGCCCGGGTCCCACAGCAGCGCGATGCGTTCGAGGCCCGGCGCCGCTTCGCGCAACAGGTCGATCCACTTGCCGGCCAACGAGGGCTGGTCGAGGAAGAGCCCGGTGACATTGCCGCCGGGCCGGGCGAAGCTGGCCGCCAGGCCGGCGCGCACCGGGTCGGTCTCCAGGTCGATGGCCACGATCGGCAGCGTGCGGGTGGTGCGGGCCGCCGCCCGCACCGCCTCGGCGCCCACCACGATCAGCACGCCGACCTGCAGCGCGATCAGTTCTTCCACCAGCGCAGGCAGGCGCTGCGGGTCGCCGCCTGCCGAGCGCAGCAGCACGGTTTCGCCGTCCACGTAGCCTAGCGCACGCCAGGCCTGTTGCAGCAATCGCAGCGTTGGGTGGTCGGCCGCCACGGTGCGCGGGTGCAGGTAGCCGATCCGACCGGGTGGGCGCGGCGCCTGCGCCCACACGGTAGCGCCGCCAACGAGCAGGCCGGTCAGGCCGGGCAGCAGCTGCCGGCGCTTCATTCGATCACCTCGTCGGCCAAGACCATCACGCCTGCTGGCAGCGCCAGGCCAAGCGCCTTGGCGGTTTTCAGATTGACCGCGAGGCGGAATTTGCTGGGCTCCTCGATCGGCATCTCGGCGGGTTTCTCACCCTTGAGAATGCGGCCGACATAGTTGCCAGCGCGCCGATATACATCGGCAGGATCGGGGCCGTAGCTCATCAGTGCGCCCAAGTGCACGTCGCTTGTCACATCTGACATCGCAGGCAAGCGGTACTTCAAGGCCGCCTGCGCGTATTCACGCTCCCAGCCGTGGCGCGTGCTGGTGACTGTCATCAACACGGCCTGCACACGACCGTCCACCAGCTTGCGAAAGCCGGGGTCCACGTCCTCAACTGCGCGCACATGGACGTAGCTGAGCGTCAACCCCAGCAAGCGCGCCGAATCTTCCATCGCCTGAACTTCCTGCTTGCAGGCATCGCGCATCGCATCGTCAATCAGCACCCCCACGCGCTTGATGCCCGGTACGGTCTGCAAGAGCATCTGCATGCGCTTGGCGGTGAGTTCCTTGTTCATCGTCGTCACGCCTGTCACGCGCGTGCCTGGCCGTGCCAGCGACTTGACAAACTCCAGCTTCACGGGGTCGAGGATGGTCGCGATGACGATCGGCGTGGTGCGGTCGGCGTACCAAGCGCCGGTGGCCATCAAGGAAGCTGGCGCAAAGAAGACATCGACTTTGGCCGCCGCCAACTCCAGTGCGAGAGGCTTGAAGCGCGTGGGATCTGAATCGGCCGAGCGTTGCAGCAGCACCAGGTTCTGCCCTTCTACAAACCCCTGCTCGCGCAGGCCAGCGAGCAAGCCGCGGTGCGTGGCGTCGTAGTACGGGCCGCTGTCGCGCCACATCATTTCACCGACGCGAGCAACCCGTGTCTGGGCCGAGCAGGGCAAGTTCAGGGTGCCGGCCAGCAGGGTCACAGCCAACAGGCCGATGCGCAGCCGCTGGCCGCTTGGCGGCGAACGTAGCGCGATTGGCCAGGCGCCATTGATGGTGATTGGATGGGTCACAGTGCAGCGGCGCATGGGTTGGGCTCCTTGGCTCGACTATTTCGCAGGGCGTTGCCGCAAGATAAGGCGTGGGTCATTGACAGAGAGCGTGGCGGCGCCCCTGGTTTGTCAGCGCGTCAAGCGGTGAAGCCGTAGCCCGCATGGTAGGCCGCATGGCGGGACGTGGGTATGGCTTTTTCAAGGCGCGGCTCAAGCCCAAACGATGAAGCTCCCCAAGACGATGGCCGGTCGCTATTCGCCGACTGAGCGAAAGATCTTTCAGGCGACGCGGGAGAGTGGCGTCACGAACTCGCCCCGGGCCTTCTCATTCAACCGAGTGGTCACGGGCGTGAATGGAAGAGCAAGGTCCGCCAAGCCGACACGCTGGAGCGTCACAAGCGCCGACGGCCGATTGACATCAATGCCCACGTCGCCGATCGGACTGTCCTGCGGCATACCCACGCGGCACACCCTTCGAGCACCCAGTATGCTGGGTGCCCTAGGGCGTCCGCTGGTTATCGGCGTCGCTCAGAAACGATAGCCCGCGTTCAAACCATAGCTCCGCGGTGGCGCGTAATTGACCAACAGGGCGCGGTGGTTGGTGTAGACGGCGCGGGTGATGATGGCCTTGTCTTCGATGTTGTTGACAAAGGCCTGGATGTTGAACTTGCCATCCGCCGTGCGGTAGGTCAGCCGCAGATCGGTCTTGGTGTAGGCCGCGTTGCTGCCGTAGTTGGGTGTCAAATCGGTCAGGATGTAGCCAGAGTTGTAGTAGGTCTGGATTTCTGGCGTCAGCGTGCCGGCACCGCTCAAACCGATGTCGTAGGCAAAGCCGATCTGGAAGGTCTGCTTGGGCGAAAAGGCCTTGGGTGAGGTGTACTTGGTGCCGTCACGGCCGGTACCCGCAATGACGTAGCGAACCTGCGGCACACCCCCCACAACGATTTGCGCGCCGTTGGCATCGAGCACAGGAATGAACCGGTTCGGATCGGTTCTGGCATTCGGGAACGGTGTGCCTTGCACCGTGTTGGCTTCACCCGTTGACGCCAGGCAGCTTGGCGTGGTGCCGCAGAAGCTGGCACCGCCACCGAAGTTGAAGGTGTTGACGGCGTAGTCAATTTGTTTGGCGTTCAGCCAGTTGTAGGCCAGCGTCATGCGCACGTCTTTGGCAGGCCGGATCACGGCGTCCAAGTCAAGCCCGACAGCGCGATCCTTACCGATGTTTTGCACCAGCGCGATGACGCTGGTCAGCGGAGCATTCGGGTTAGGGATCGAGGTCTGCGCCTGCAAGTCGGTGTAGTCATTGACAAAAACAGCAGCGTTCAAAGTCACCGCGCGGTTCATGAAAGTGTTCTTCGATCCAATCTCGAAGGCCTTGACTTTTTCTGGCGCAAAGGGCAGCAAGGTCGGCACACTGTTGACAGGGACCGCCCCGGTATTAAAGCCACCGGCGTGTGTGCCCGTCGAATAGCTGGCATACACCATGTGATCACGGTCGATCTTGTAGTCAGCCGCAACGCGGTACGTGGAATAGCTGATCTTGTTGTTGGCGCACACAAAGTTGTAGGCGTCTGGCACCGTCGCCGTTGGCCCAGCAACAGTTGCCGTTTTGGCGGCAGCGAAACCACCGCAGCTGTAGTCAACGGGGTCATTGATGCTGAGATCAAAGTAGCTCCCGGCCAGGCTCTTGTTGAAGCGCGAAGACAGAACATCTTTTTCGTCGCGCGTGTAGCGCAGGCCCCCTGTCAAAGTCAGCTTGTCGAACAAGGTGTAGGACATCTGGCCATAGGCCGCTAGCGAGCGCGTCTTTTGCTCATTCGCGCTGAAGGTGTCACCGATGCTTGTCTGGTTTAAGCCGGTTCCTGAAGGCAGGTAGCTGAAGCCGAAGGGGTAGTACTGTTGCCCGGCCGGCGCTGTGGCGGTGACGTAGCCGCGGTTGGTGACGACGTTGCTGCGGTCGCGGGCGGTGTCATCGAAGAAGTAGCCGCCAACAATCCAATTCAGCGCACTCTTTTTCTCGTCGCTCGACAAGATTTGCAGTTCCTGCGTGAATGTCTTGGTCAGGGTCTGGGCGTAGGCGTAACTCAGCAGCACCGGCGTCAGGCTGCCGCCCGTGCGAATGAGATCGAAATCGGTGTAGCTGGTGATGGAACGCAGCCGCACCGGCCCGACGTCGTAGCTGACTGTCGCACCGATTTGCGTTTGCGAGCCCTTGCGGAAGATGTTGCCAGCGTAGTTGACCTTGTAGGGGTCGTCGATGGTGGGAATGCCGATGTCGGCGCCATTGACATCGGGGATGCCATCACGAAACCGCGTGTCGATGGGGTAGCCCGTACCCGTCCAGCTGTTGCCGTTGAAGCCGTTGGGCATTTGGTAGGTGACGCCGTTGTAGGTCAACGGGGTGCCGGGTGTGCGGATCAGGCTGGGGTCGACCAGCGTGCCCAGGATCTTGTAGCCAAAGCCGCCCAGGCCCTCACCACCCAGGTCGAGGTACGACGCACGCAAATCGACCCG
>JAYVRO010000449.1:0-3791 GCA_043776165.1 Rubrivivax sp.
CGCGCTTGGCGCGACGACGAACCACGGCAGTCGCGCATGGTTTTTATCGGCAGAGAATTGAACGAGGCTGCGCTGCGGGCGGGCTTTGCAGCGACCGGCATTTCCGCTTAAGTCAAACATGCAACGACGGAGACCCAGATGATCGAACACCACCTCACCATCCCCACCGCCGACGGCGCCATGCAGACCTTTGTTGTGCATCCCGAAGAAGGCGGCCCACATCCCGTGGTGTTGTTCTACATGGACGCCCCCGGCAAGCGCGAAGAGCTTCACACCATGGCGAGGCGGATCGCTGCCGTGGGTTACTGTGTGGTACTGCCCAACCTGTACTACCGTCGGCGCGAAGAGTTCATCTTGAAGGAGCGCACCGAAGCCGCCATGGCCGAGATGTTTGGTCTGATGGGCAGCCTTGGCCGCACGACCACTGAGTGCGATACCCGCGCCATGCTGGCCTTTGTTGACGGCCACCGCGCGGCCGACGCCAAGCGCATTGGTGCCCTGGGTTACTGCATGAGTGGCCCCTTCGTGTTGTGGGCTGCAGCCGCTTTCCCTGATCGGCTGGCGTGCATCGCGTCGATCTATGGCGCGAACATGGTGACCGACTCCCCTGACTCACCCCATTTGATGCCGCCCAAGGTGCAGTGCGAGAGCTACTTTGCTTGCGCCGAAATCGACAAGTGGGCGCCACCGCCTCATGTCGAAACGTTAAAAGCAGCGCTCATTGCAGCGGGCCACCCGCATCGTCTGGAGGTCTACCCCGGCGTGGAGCACGGTTTTGCATTCCCGCTGCGCGCGGGCATCTACAACGAGGCGGCGGCAGAGCGGCATTGGGAGCGTTTGTTCAATCTCTTCAAGCGCTGTTTGAGCTGAGGCCTGCCCGTCGCGTTGTCCTGCACAGCTGACCAGTTTTTGGCTTGGTTGCCGTGCTGGGTTGCCGTGCTGTAGTGCCGTGCATGGTGAGTACACCGCGCGATGCACAGGGCATCCCCGCCTTGACAGTGCCCAGCGTGATCTCTACAGTGCGTATCTCTATGCGGACCGATGTTCCGTATACAAGAACCGATCAAGCGGCCCGTCCTTCGCCCGTCCTTCCCACGTCAGTGGCCCACCAGTCGCCTAGCAGTCACCCTCGTTTGATGTCACACAGCGCCACTGCCACCGCCACCAGCCCCGTCGATGTCACCCGCACAGCGCGCTGGTCCCGCTGGTTCAGCGTCAAGAGCCTGGTCATCGGCCTGTGCGTGGCTTTCACGCTGTATGTCGCCGTCATACCTTTGGGCTTTTTGTTGTGGCAGAGTTTTTTCACGCCGCACACCGCCAGCAAGGCAGCGCAGTTCACGTGGGGCAACTACGTCAGTGCCTACACCGACACCGAGACCGCGCGCCTGTTCCTCACCAGCCTGCAATTTGCCGTCGGCGTGGCGTCGTTTGCCTTCGTGCTGGGCACGACATTGGCATGGTTGAACGAGCGCACCAACACGCCTTTTAAATCACTTTGTTTTGCGCTCACGCTGATCCCGCTGGTGGTGCCGGGCATCTTGTTCACCGTGTCGTGGATCTTGCTGGGCAGCCCCAAGATCGGACTCATCAACCTGGGCCTCATGCACCTGTTTGGCCTGAGTGGCCCGCTCTTCGACATCTACTCGATGTGGGGAATGATCTGGGTTGACGGCCTGCACTACTCGCCCATGGCGTTTTTGTTGATGACAGCCGCGTTTCGCGCCATGGACCCGTCACTTGAAGAGTCGGCGACCATGAGTGGCGCCAACGTTTTGCAAGTTGTCTGGCACGTCACTTTGAAGCTCAGTTGGCCGGCCATTTTTGCCACCTTGCTGATCCTTTTTGTGCGGGCCATTGAGTCGTTTGAAGTGCCCGCCTTGCTGGGTTTGCCGGTCGGCATTCAGGTTTTCACGTCGTCGATTTACCAAGCCGTGCACCGCTATCCCAGCCAGGTGGGTTTGGCCTCCACCTACGCCATCACGCTCTTGCTCATCACGGCGGTGGGCACGTATTTCATCTCGCGCCTGTCGGCCAGCGGCAGCAAGTACTCCACCATGACGGGCAAGGGCTTTCGCCCCCGGCAGATTGATCTGGGCAAATGGCGCTGGGTGGCCGCGAGTTTCTTCTTGCTTTATTTCACGCTCATCGTGTTGCTGCCGTTTGCCGTGCTCTTGTGGTCATCGTTCCAGAAGTTCTATGCCGTGCCCTCTGTCGAAGCGATGAAAAACCTCACGCTTGACCCCTACCGTTTTGTGCTGAGCTATCCCAACTTGGGCCGCGCCGTGTGGAACAGCGTGTTGCTCTCATTTGGTTCGGCCACGTTGATCATGCTCATCACCTCGGTGATCTGCTGGATCGTCGTCAAGACCAAGCTGCCCGGGCGCTGGTTGCTCGACAACCTGGCGTCTTTGCCGATGGTCTTTCCGGGGCTGGTTCTGGGCTTGGCGCTGATGATTTTTTATCTCAATGTCGACATCGGTGTGTACGGCACGATGTGGATTCTTTTCATCGCCTATGTCACGCGCTTCATGCCGTACGGCCTGCGCTTCAACACCACGTCGATGCTGCAAATCCACAAGGAGCTTGAAGAGTCTGCAGCGATGAGCGGTGCCTCCTGGTTCACCAGCTTCAGGCGCATCGTGTTGCCCCTGCTCAAGCCGGGCCTGGTGGCGGGTTGGATCTACATCATGATCGTTTCGATCCGTGAGTTGTCCAGCTCCATCTTGCTTTACAGCCCAGGCACCGAGGTGGTGAGCATCATCATCTGGGAGCTCTGGGAAAACGGCCAGTACGTGGAACTGTCTGCCCTGGGTGTGATGTTCATCGCGGTGTTGTTTGCGCTCGTGATGCTGGCGCAAGCGGTGGGCAAGAAGTTCGGCGTCAAAGAGCACGGCTGATGGTTGCGAATTTGCCCGCGGTTGAAACCGAATAACGTTACAGATTAGTCAACAGTGTCATGCTGAACATTCAATCGCTCTACACCGAATACACCAACGAGCTGGGTCAGCCCGTGAAGGCTGCGCAGGACGTGAGCATCAACGTCCCAGAAGGTCACTTTTTCACCCTGCTGGGTCCCAGTGGCTGCGGCAAAACCACCACCTTACGCTCCATCGCCGGGTTGGAAAAACCCAAGTCGGGCGACATCACCGTGGGTGACGTGGTGGTGTATTCGGGCTCGCGCGGCGTCTTCATGCCACCCAATCAACGCGGTTTTGGCATGGTGTTCCAGAGCTACGCCATCTGGCCGCACATGGACGTGTTTGGCAACACGGCATTCCCGCTGCAAGTGGGTAAAAAGAAGTACAGCAAGGGCGAGATCGACGCCAAGGTCATGAAGGTATTGGCGGCCGTGCAGCTTGATCACCTGCGCGACCGTGAAGCGACCAAGCTCAGCGGTGGCCAGCAGCAACGTCTGGCGCTGGCACGCGCGCTGGTGATGGAACCCAAACTCTTGCTGTTGGACGAGCCTTTGTCCAACCTTGACGCCAAGTTGCGCGAGTTGATGAGGTTCGAGCTCAAGCGCCTGCAGCGTGAACTGCGCATCACCACCATCTACGTCACGCATGACCAAAGCGAAGCCTTGGCTTTGTCGCACCAAGTCGCTGTGATGAACCAGGGCCGCATCCAGCAGATCGGTTCACCGCGCGACATTTACGAGCGGCCGCAAAGCCAGTTTGTCGCTGACTTTGTGGGCAGCACGAATTTTGTCGATGGCACCGTGCGCGCTGTGGGCGCGGCGGCTGACGATTACGTTATCGACACGGAGTTTGGCCCCTTGCATTCGAGCTCGG
>JAYVRO010000450.1:0-3790 GCA_043776165.1 Rubrivivax sp.
ATAGCGGTCTTGCATCATGGTTGGGCATTGCCGACGCAACAGTGCATGGGCCGCTTCGATGGGCTCCGAGCTGAGCAAAGGACGCAGGAAATCAATGCCCTGCGCTGCAGCAAGCAGCTCGATACCGAGGATGTGCGCCACGTTGGCAATCATGGGCTGCAAGCGCCGCGCTGCAAAGGTGGCCATGCTCACGTGGTCCTCTTGATTGGCGCTGGTGGGCAGCGAATCAACGCTGGCGGGATGAGCCAAGCTTTTGTTTTCGCTGGCCAGTGCGGCAGCCGTCACGTGGGCAATCATGAAGCCGCTGTTGAGGCCCGCGTTGGGGGTCAGGAAAGGTGGCAGGCGCGACACGCCGGCGTCGATCAACATGGCGATGCGGCGCTCTGCGATGGCGCCGACTTCGGCAATCGCACAGGCCATCGCGTCGCAGGCCAGGGCCACCGGTTCCGCGTGGAAATTACCACCAGAGATGATCCCCCCCCCGAGGCCTGCGGCCTCCCCCCCAGGGGGGCGACGCTGAGGGGCCCGCGGAGCCGGATCCCCGGCGTCCACTTGGGAAGACAGATGCAGCGCTTCTGCGAAGACCAGGGGGTTGTCGGTCACGGCGTTGGCTTCGCGCAGCAGCACCAACGCGGCGTGGCGCAGTTGGTCCAAACATGCACCGACGACTTGTGGCTGGCAGCGCAGGCAGTAGGGGTCTTGCACCCGGTCATCGCCTTCAACATGCGACTGACGGATGCTGCTGCCCGCCAGCAAGGCGCGGTAGTACTGGGCCACGTCAATCTGCCCAGGCTGGCCCCGCAGCGCGTGGATGCGAGGGTCGAAGGGGCCGTCACTGCCGCGCGCGGCGTCGACCGTGAGCGCGCCAATCACCAGGGCCGATTCCAACACCGGCTCGAAGCTGAAGAGCGCATGCAGGGCGAGCGCCGTGGATGCCTGCGTGCCATTGATGAGTGCCAAACCCTCTTTGGCTTGCAACTGCAAAGGTGCAAGGCCATGGCGTTGCAGTTCGAGATGAGCCGGCACACGTTGCATCGTGCCGTTGACCTTGACAACAAACTCGCCCTCCCCCATCAGCGCCAAGGTCATGTGCGCCAGTGGCGCCAAATCACCCGAAGCGCCCACCGAACCTTGACTGGGCACAAAGGGCACGAGCCCGGCGTTGTGCACCGCCAGCAAGGTATCGATGACAACGGGGCGAACGCCCGAAAAGCCGCGCGCCAGACTGGCCGCCTTGGTGGCCAACATCAAGCGCAGCACCGCTGCGGGCATGGGCTCACCGACGCCTGCGCTGTGCGAGCGAATGAGGTTGAGCTGCAAAGTGGCCAGGTCGGCCGTGCTGATGCGCGTGCTGGCCAACTTGCCAAAGCCGGTGTTGACACCGTACACGGCAGCGTCACCCGCCGCCGCGCGCTGCACCACGGCCGCGCTGGCCTGAATGCCGGGCAGGGCCAACGGGTCCATCACCAGCGGTTGCATGCCGACGTGAATGCCGGCGTGGATGGCTTGCAGTGCTTCCAACGACAGTTGACCAGGACGAATCAGCATCTGTTTTGCTCCTTCCCCTCCCAGGGGGAAGGTTGGGATGGGGGTTAAATGTTTGAGGTGAGGTTGAAGGTTGGTTGGACAACGGAAGGCTGGGCGTGGCCAACATTCACCCCCTCCACAGCCCTCCCCTGCGAGGGGGAGGGGGAAAATCAAATCATCGGTAAGGTCAAACGTTGTTCCCTGGCACAGGCCACTGCGTCTTCATAGCCTGCATCGGCATGTCGCATCACACCCGTGGCAGGGTCATTCCACAACACGCGCTCGATGCGTTTGTCGGCCTCGGGTGTGCCGTCACAAACGATCACCACGCCCGCGTGCTGTGAGTAACCCATGCCCACGCCGCCACCGTGGTGCAGGCTCACCCAGGTGGCGCCGCCCGCGGTGTTGAGCAAGGCGTTGAGCAGCGGCCAGTCGCTCACAGCGTCGCTGCCGTCAGCCATGGCTTCGGTCTCGCGGTTGGGGCTGGCCACACTGCCGCTGTCGAGGTGGTCGCGGCCAATCACGATGGGGGCGGTGAGCTCGCCCGTGCGCACCATCTCATTGAAGGCCAGACCCGCGCGGTGGCGCTCGCCCAAGCCGATCCAGCAAATGCGTGCAGGCAGGCCTTGGTAAGCAATGCGCTCAGCCGCCATGTCGAGCCAACGGTGCAGGTGGGTATCCAAGGGGAAGAGCTCTTTCATCTTCGCGTCGGTCTTGCGGATGTCCTCTGGGTCACCGCTCAAAGCCACCCAGCGAAAGGGCCCCTTGCCACGGCAGAACAAGGGACGAATGTAGGCGGGCACAAAACCGGGGAAGTCGAATGCGTTTTTGACGCCCACATCCAGCGCTACGTGGCGGATGTTGTTGCCGTAGTCCACCGTAGGCACCCCCATGGTCTGAAACGCCAGCATGGCCTGCACGTGCCGGGCGCAGCTTTGCGCTGCGGCTGCGCGCAGGGCCGCATGCTGGGTGTCGTCGGCCTGCGCGGCGCGCCAGCGCTCAACGCTCCAGCCGGAGGGCAAATAACCGTTGACCAGGTCATGCGCTGAGGTTTGATCGGTCACCAAATCCGGCTTAACGTTTCGCTTGACCAACTCCGGCAGTACGTCGGCGGCGTTGCCCAAGAGGCCGATGGACACGGCCTTGCCCTGGCCGGTGTACTTCTTGATGCGTGCCAGCGCGTCGTCCAGGTCGGTGGCCTGTTCATCAAGGTAGCGCGAGCGCAATCGAAAGTCGATGCTGCTTTGCTGACATTCGATGTTGAGCGAACATGCACCGGCAAACGTCGCGGCCAACGGCTGCGCGCCGCCCATACCACCCAGGCCTGCCGTCAAGAACCAGCGGCCCGTCAAATTGCCACCGTAGTGTTGACGACCGGCCTCGACAAAGGTCTCGTAAGTGCCTTGCACGATGCCTTGGCTGCCGATGTAGATCCACGAGCCAGCCGTCATCTGGCCATACATCATCAGCCCCTTGCGGTCGAGCTCGCTGAAGTGCTCCCAGGTGGCCCACTTGGGCACCAGGTTGCTGTTGGCGATGAGCACCCGGGGTGCGTCTTCATGGGTGCGAAACACACCCACGGGTTTGCCGCTCTGGATGAGCAGCGACTCATCGGGCTTCAAAGCGCGCAGGCTCTTCAGGATGGCCTCAAAGCAGTCCCAATTGCGCGCTGCCTTGCCAATGCCGCCATAAACCACCAAGGCGTCGGGGTTCTCGGCCACCTCGGGGTCGAGGTTGTTTTGCAGCATGCGGTAGGCGGCTTCAATGAGCCAGTTGGCACAGACGATGTTGCTGCCTCGCGGTGCACGCACCGGGCGAGGTTGGGCCACGGCAGGCTTGGCAAATTGAACAGCAGACAGATCCGTCATGACATCACCTCAGCAAAAAACTAGGGTTGAACTCTAGTTGTCTAGACAAGTCTAGGCAAGTACATTCGACCCATGGTTTCTACCAACTTTGCTCCCTACGCTCGCGTCAAGCAGCACCTGATGCAAGGCTTGGCTCAGGGCCGCTGGCCCGCCGGTGTGCAAATGCCCAGTGAGGCTGAGCTGACGGCGCAGTTTGGCGTGAGCCGCATGACCGTGGGCCGCGCGCTGCGTGAGCTGCAAGCCGAAGGGCTGGTGGAACGCACACAAGGCGTGGGCACTTTTGCTGCGCCACTGCACCGTGTGGCCAGCACCCTGACGGTGCGCGATGTGCACGACGAAATCACCGCGCGCGGCCACTTGCACCACGCCATCGTGCACTTGCAACGCGAAGAGAA
>JAYVRO010000451.1:0-13284 GCA_043776165.1 Rubrivivax sp.
TCAATCTGCAACATGTTTCAAGACACGCTGCCCGCCCCCTTTGACGCCACAGCGCAATGCGAACCCTGGGCTGAGTTTCGCGTCGACAACCCGCGCGAAATTGCGGCCCTGTTGCGCCAGGTGCGCGACGCCAGCGCCAACGTGATCGTCGCTTCGCCCAGCGGGCACAGTGTCCACTGCACACTCTGGGCGATGGACACCGAGCAGCGCCGACTGAACTTCAGCGCCGATTCGGATTCGCCTCAACTGGCCTCGGTCATCGACGCCAATGAGGCCACCTGTGTGGTCTACCTCGACCACATCAAACTGCAGTTTGAACTCCACGACCTGCTCCTCGTTCGCGGTACCAAAAGCAGCGCTTTGCAGGCCGCTTTGCCGCAGGAGATTTACCGCTTCCAGCGGCGCAACAGCTTTCGTGTTCGGCCAGCAGGTCGCGGCGGTCCCAGCGTGACCCTGCGGCACCCCGCCATGCCCGACATGAAACTCAAGTTGCGCTTGCTCGACATCAGCGTGGGAGGTTGCGCGTTGCTCTTGCCGCGCAACGTGCCCGAGCTGCGACCAGGCGTGGTGGTGCGAGGTGCCATGGTGCAGCTCGAACTTGACACCGGTTTTGAAGTCGCCTTGCACATGCGTCACGTGGCCTCGCTGCAGGCCCACGAACACGGTGTACGCGTGGGCTGCGAGTGGCACGAGCCCAGCGCAGCGGCTGTTCGTGCTTTGCAACGCTATGTTGATCAGACGCAAAAGCGTCGCCGCTTGATGTTGCCGTGAAAAACACTCACGGGCCTGGGCCGGGCCGGGCACCGCCAACGCGCCACGTCAAGGGCTTCACCCTGGTTGAAGTGGCCGTGGTGTTGGCCGTGATCGTGGTGCTGGCCAGCGTGGTCATGCCCACGGCCTTCGATGCCGCCAGCAAGGGCCGCCGGTTCGACGGCGTCAGCGCCTTGAACCGCCTGCAAGTGGCTCAAGAACAGTACCACTCGCAGCACGGCAGGTATGCCAACGCGGGCTCGCGCGTCTTGCCTCCACGCAGCGAGATGGGCTACTACGACCTGGCTTTGCTGCACGCCGGTGCTGACGGATACGAGGCCGTGGCCCATGCCCGCAGTGACGGCCCCCAGCGTCGCGACCGCCCATGCGTGCGCATCACCCTGAGCGTCAAAGAGGGCTTCGCGAAGCAGGGCCCCAATTCGCAGTGCTGGCAACAATGAAACGGCCTGGCTCAGACGCTCAAGCCCGGGGCTTCACTTTGGTGGAGTTGAGCATCGCCCTGACTGTGTTGGTCATTTTGTTGACCATGGCCATGCCTTCGTTCAGCGACTATTTAGCGCGGCACCGTTTGCTCGCAGCAGCTGAAAAATTAAAGCTTGACATGACGCAAGCCCGGTTCAACGCGGCCAGGCTGGGTGCGCCGGTGTATGTGAGTTTTGCCCCCGGTCCTGAATGGTGTTGGGCCGTTTCCAACACACCGGGGTGCGACTGCCACTTGCCGCTGGCCTGCCAACTGAGCGCGACGCGCCACACCGATGCCAACAGCGTGCAAATGACGAGCGCCACGACGGCCTTCTTCCAGCCCGATGGCTCGGGCCAGGGCCGCGCCGAATTCACGACATCGCGGGGGCAGACCCTGCGCGTGGAAGTGGCGCGGTTGGGACGCGTCAGCATCTGCTCGAGTGGGCCGGTGGCGTTGCGTCAGCCCGCCTGCTGAGCGCCTTTGCGCGGCGGGCAAGCTCTACACGTTCATGTTCATGATGTCGCTGTAGGCCTGCACCATGCGGTTGCGTACTTGCAGTGTGGCCTGAAAACCAATCTGCGCCTTCTGCATCGCCATCATGGTCTTTTCGAGGCTCACCGTCGGGTTGTCCAGAGTCAGCTCGCGCTGCAAGCTTTGGGCCTGATCTTGCTGTGCGCTGACGGCTGACAAGGCCTGCGTCATGGCGCTTTGAAAGCCCGCAGGCGCCGCCGCATGGGCCGCACCAACGCTCGCCGAGGTGCCCATTGCCCGGGCCAGCGGCAAACCATCACGCCCCAGCCCGGCACGCGCCACGGCTTGGTTGAAATCAAAGGGCTTGAGCTTGAGATCCATGGCGCATTTCCAATGTCGGCACTGTAGAGCGGGGGCCTTGCATGCAATGGCCGAACAAGCGCGCAAAGCCCGGCTTGATCGTCCCATTGCAATGTGTTGGCGGATCAAACAATGCGCCTCAAGAACACATGCCCACCATGAACAACGCCATCGCCACCACCGCCGCAAATAGCTTTGCCACGATCACGCCGTTGCCCGAACCCAGCACCTTGGGAGCCCGGGTCGCGGCGCTGCCCGCGCGCTCCAAACTCGTCGCCGCCGTTGGCGTTGCCGCCTTGGTTGCTGTGCTGGCAGCCATGGTCATGAACACACGTCAAGGCGACTACAAAGTGCTCTTCAGCAATTTGTCTGAACGCGACGGTGGGCCCATCATCGAGAAGCTGGTGCAGATGAATGTACCCTACCGTTTTGCCGAAGGCAGCGGCACGCTCTTGGTGCCTGCTTCGCAGGTCTATGACCTGCGTTTCAAGCTCAGTGCGGCGGGGCTGCCCAAGGGCAACGTGAACGGCTACGAGTTGCTCGACAAAACACCCTTTGGCCAGACTCAAGGGCAAGAAAACATCAACCGTCAACGCGCCTTGGAAGGCGAGCTCACCCGCACGATCCAAACCCTGGGCTCGGTGCAATCAGCGCGTGTGCACTTGGCCTTGCCTGCGCAGAACGGGTTTTTCCGAGAGCAGCAAAAACCATCCGCCTCGGTGGTGCTGGCATTGCACGCGGGCCACACGCTGGACGCCGGGCAGGTGGCGGGTATCGTGCACCTCGTGTCGTCCAGCGTGCCGGAGCTCAACGCCAAGGCGGTGAGCGTGCTCGACGGCAGCGGCGCCTTGCTCTCCACGCAAGCCGACGCCAACACACCGCAAGGCTTGGACGCACAACAAGTGCAGTACCTGCGCGATGTTGAAGCCACTCACCTCAAACGTGTACTGCAACTGATCGAACCCGTGGTGGGCCGCGACAACGTGCGTGCAACGGTGAGTGCCGAGGTGGACTTCTCGCAGACTGAATCGACCTCGGAAGAGTTCAAACCCAACCAGGGTGAAGCGCCGTCTGCTGTGCGCGCCATTCGCAGTGAAGAGTCCACCCTGCCCGGCGCGACCACACCATCGGGCGTGCCAGGAGCGCAAAGCAACCAGCCCCCAGCGCCGCCCGCAGCGCCCGTGAACGGCAACGCGCAGGCCTTGCGTGGCGCGACCACACCGGGTGGCGGCGCAGGCAGCGCTCGGCGGGAGGCAGAAACGCGTTACGAGGTGGACAAAAAAGTCAGCGTCACGCGCAACGCATCAGGTCAAGTTAAACGTCTCAATGCAGCCATCGTGGTTAACCACCGCACGACGGTCGACGCCAAAGGCAAGAGCACCACAGTGCCGCTCACGCCTGAAGAGATCGAAAAACTCACCGCTTTGGCACAACAGGGCATTGGTTTCAACAAGGAGCGCGGCGACTCGGTGCGCGTGGTGAACACGCCCTTTCACACCGCGCCAACGACCAAGCCTGAAGTGCTGCCTTTCTGGAAGGAGCCGTGGATTCAAGACCTGATGCGCAGCAGCGCCGCACCAGCGGCCTTGGCCCTGGTGGCACTGGTGCTGGTATTTGGCCTGATTCGCCCAGCATTGAAACCCGCATTTCAAGCACCCCCCAATGCACAACCCAAGGCGCAGCTCGACGAAGTCGTGGCTGGTGACACCCAGTTGCCCGCGCCCGACACCCCCACCGCCGCGAGCAGTGTGCCCGCTTTGAACGCGCCGCAAAACCAGCGCATCGATGCTGTGCGCACACTGGCCCGAGACAACCCCGCCGCCGTGGCCAACGTGCTGCGCGGCTGGACCAGCGGTGAAACCACCTAATTCCATGCAACAAGGCTCGAGATAACCCGCCATGGCCAAAGCCCCGGTTGCCGACGATGGTGCAGAGGACGCTGCGATCTTGCTGATGTCCCTTGGTGAGGAAGAAGCCTCGGGCGTGCTCAAGCACATGACACCGAAAGAGGTGCAGCGCATGGGCGAAGTCATCTCAACGATGGGTGCCGTGGCCAACGACCGTGTGGGCAAAGTCATCGACCGCTTTGAGGCGCAGGCAGGTTCCGAAAGCCTGCTGGTGAACGACAACAACGCCTACGTCAAGGCCGTTCTGCGCCGGGCCTTGGGTGACGACAAGGCGAACTTGCTCATTGATCGCATCTTGCAAGGCAGCGACACCTCTGGCATCGAGAGTCTCAAGTGGATGGACGCGCCGTCAGTGGCCGAGTTGCTGCGCCATGAACACCCCCAAATTGCTGCGGCCATCTTGGTGCATCTGGAGTTTGACCAAGCCGCAGCAGTGCTGAAGTTGTTTGTCGAGCGCCATCGCAACGAAGTGATGTTGCGCATTGCCACGCTGGAGGGCATCCAGCCTGTGGCGCTCAGGGATTTGAACGACGTGATGAGCAAGGTGCTCACCGGTGGTGAACGCAGCAAGAAAAGCAACTTGGGCGGCGCCAAAGCGGCGGCCGAGATGCTCAACATGATGGGCACTGCGATCGAAACCTCGATGCTTGACTTTGTGCGGGACGCCGACGCTGACCTGGCGCAGAAGATCATGGACAACATGTTCACCTTCGATGACCTCGAAAAAGTCGACGACAAAGGGTTTCAGGCACTGCTCAAAGAGGTGCAGTCCGAGTCCCTGGTGCTTGCACTCAAAGGCGCGTCACCCACCTTGCGCGAGAAGGTCTTCAAGAACATGTCGGCCCGCGCCGCAGAAACGCTCAAGGAAGACTTGGACGGCCGCGGCCCGGTTCGTTTGTCCGAGGTCGAGGCAGAGCAAAAGGAAATGCTCAAGATCGTTCGCCGCTTGTCGGACGAAGGCGTGATCGTGCTGGGAGGCGGTGGCGATGAACAAATGGTCTGAAGGCATCGACCCGGACCGCCGCAGCGCACCTGCCAAAGGCGCCGTCTTCAGGAACGTGCCCGCGCCGCAACGGGGTCCCGATCATCCCGCGAGTGGCAAACAAGGCAGCGCCTACACACGCTTCATTCCGCGCGAGGAACTGGGCAGTTTTTCAGCGTGGCAACCCAGCAGTTTTCGCAGCGCAGACGGCTCACCCCCGCCCAACACAGACGCCTCGGCAGCAGCGCCCAAGCCCGGTGAATGGGTTGCGCGGGTTGACGAGGCTCGCCGCCAAGGCGCGCAAGAGGGTTACCAAAACGGTTACCGCGACGGCCTCGTTGCGCTGGAGAGCTTCAAACAGAGCCTGGCAAAACAAAACGCCACGCAGTTGAACCAATTGCTGCAAAGCATTGACGATGCTGTGGATGCCTTGCAGCCCCAGTTGGCGCAGACCGTTTCGCAGGTGGCCGTGTCCCTGGCCGAACAGGTGCTGCGAACTCAGCTCAGCCTGAAGCCAGAACTGGTGGCCGAAGTCGCCGTGCAGGCCGTGCAGGCGGTGCTGCTGAGCGCCAAACACATCACCTTGCATCTGCATCCGCAAGACCACGCACTTGTGCACGCCCTCATTCAAGAAGGTGCTGTACCAGCCCTGCAAGACCGGGGCGCGCGTGTGCAAGCCAAAGCCGACTTGGCGCGCGGCGACTGCTTGGTCGAAACCGATCTGGGCAGCGTTGACGCGCGTGTCGCTACGCGCTGGGCGCAAGCCACAGCGAACCTGGGTCTGCAGACCAAGCTGAGCGATGACACCTCGGACCAAGTCGACAACGGGCCCGTGGTGTCCAAACTAAAAGCGCCTGAGCCCACATGAACCTCTTTGTGCCCCGCCATGAGCAACGTGCTGCGCGCTGGCACCGCTACTTGGCCGACCTGCAAGCGTTTGCAGCGGTGGACCAAGCTTTTGAGTCCACCGGCAGCCTCGTGCGTGTCACCGGCCTGGTGCTTGAAGCCGCTGGCGTGCGTGCGCCTGTGGGCTCGATGTGCCAGGTACTGGCCGAGGGCCAACAGCCCGTGTTGGCCGAAGTCGTGGGCTTCAATGCCGACAGGGCTTTTTTGATGCCGACTGCAGAGGTCCATGGTTTGGCCAGCGGCGCCCGAGTGGTGCCCTTGCCTGCGCCGGTGCTGGCGCCTGTGTTTGGCCAGCACCAGCACCCTTGGCGACGACGTGAAGACTGCAGCCTTCACTTGCCCATGGGCGACGGCCTGCTCGGTCGCGTCATCGACGCACACGGCGTGCCGATTGACAAAGCGGGCGCGCTCACCCAAGTTCACACCGCGCCGATGGCTCGCCGTTCCATCAATGCCATGGACCGCGACCCCGTGCGCACGCCGCTCGACACAGGGGTGCGAGCCATCAACGCCTTGCTCACCGTGGGCCGGGGCCAGCGCCTGGGTTTGTTCGCTGGCACGGGCGTGGGAAAGTCGGTCTTGCTGGGCATGATGGCGCGCTACACCGCGGCCGACGTCATCGTGGTCGGCCTTATCGGCGAACGGGGACGTGAGGTCAAGGAATTCATTGAAGACATCTTGGGCGAAGAAGGCCGGGCACGCTCGGTCGTGGTGGCCGCACCGGCCGACCAACCCGCCCTGGTGCGCTTGCAAGGCGCCAATTACGCTGCCGCGATTGCCGAGCACTTCCGTGATCGCGGCCAGCATGTTTTGCTTTTGATGGACTCGCTCACACGCTATGCCATGGCACAGCGCGAGATCGCATTGGCGATTGGCGAACCACCGGCTACCAAGGGTTATCCGCCCAGCGTTTTTGCCAAATTGCCCCAGCTCGTTGAACGCAGTGGCAATGGCCTCAACGGCGTCGGCTCGATCACTGCCTTCTACACCGTACTGAGTGAAGGCGACGACCCACAAGACCCGATAGCCGACGCCGCCAGGGGCATCTTGGACGGACACATCGTTCTCTCGCGCGAATTGGCCGAAGCGGGCCACTACCCCGCCATCGACACCGAACGCAGCATCTCGCGGGTGATGAATGCCGTCGCGCCGCCAGAGCAACTGATCGCGGCAAGGCGCATGCGCCACTTGATGGCCAAGTACAGCAAGGCGCGCGATCTCATTCAGATAGGTGCCTACGCGCCAGGCCACGACGCCGAGCTTGACGCCGCCGTGCAGGCCCATCCCAGCAACACAGCCTTGCTGCAACAAGACATGTTTGAACGCGCCACGCTGGCCGACAGCCGCAGGCAGTTGATCGAATTGATGACCGCGACCAGCGCCGCCTGACCCCTGAACCCCGACCGAGAACATCATGACCACACCCTCATCGCAACAAGCTCTTCACACCGTGCTGGAGCGCGCCGTGTCCGAACGCGACGACGCCACCGCACAGCTCTACCTGCGCCTGGAGAACTCACGCCGCTTGGGCTCGCAGCGCGAGCAGCTGGTGAACTACCGCAGCGAATACCAGACACGCTGGACACAGCAGTTCAAGCAACTCGCAAACATGGAAGTGGTCCACAGCTACCAGGCCTTTGTGGACCGGCTCGATCACGCCATCGGCCAACTCGACCAGCAAGCGCACAGCGCCAGCTCGATGGTCGAACAAGCCCGTGCCCAATTGCTAGCGCGCGAAACACGCGTGGCCGCAGTGCGCAAGCTGATGGCGCGGCGCGGCGCAGAGCAAACCCAACGCAACACAGCACGTGAGCAACGCCACAGCGACGAGATGGCCACCATGGCGGCGTGGCATGCCACGCCGGTCTTCGCCGCCAGCCTGTCACGCTGAACACGGCAACGAGGTCTCGGACCATGATGCAAGCGCTGAGTTTTTCACTCCCTCCCGCAACGGTGTCTGCGGTGCCAGCTTCGCCGCCAACTTCTGGCGCGCCTTCGGCACTGGTGGGCACGGACACGGCCGGTGTGGCGGCGGGAGGATCGCTCCCCGCCTCGGGGCTCTTCGCGCAGGCTTTGGCCAGTGCTGACGAACACCTGACGCCCACGGGTGCCATGACCGATGGCCTTGCCTTGAAGTCCGCAACGGAGGACGCCACACTGTTGGCCCTGAAGCAAAACGGCCTTGGCTCGGGAGACCCAACAAGCGTTGGTCTTGACAAAGCAATCGACGCCAACCGAAGGCTTGCCTCGACCCTTGAATCCATCGACTTGACCATTGACTTGACTAACAACATGAGCATCAACGGGCTCACCCATGTGAGCACCGAAGCGGTCCTCGGCGACGCGACCACGGTCGATAAAGGCAAGCCGGAAGAACAACCCGCCGAGTCCGTGATGGCCGGGGTGGACGTGAACGCGCTGATGATGACTGCGGCGTTGCCGCTTGTTCCTGCTGTCTCCCCCGCGCCAACGGCATCCTGGCGAGCAACCGACCGCGCAGCGGTGGGGACAGAAGGCGGTGTGGCGAGTGGCGCGGACACAGGCGCAGACAGGGGCGTCGCCAGAATGCTTTCAGGTCTTGCGTCATTGACAGCTTCAGGCCCTGAAGGCCCAGGCGCGTTGACCCTGGCACAGGTCGCTGCGGACCGACGGTCCAGTGACCAGCGGGACGGGCGCGACGCGCACAGGTCTGCGCTTGAATCTGGCGCGCGCGCAGCGCGCGGTGCAGTCGGCGCGCCGAAATCCGAGACCCTGCAGTCAACGCTTCAGCCAACACGGGAGTCAACGCTTCAGCCAAATCTTCAAGCACCTGTTCAGGCAGCAACCAGCTCGCTGTCCCCCCAGGCAGCTTATCCGCCCGCGCTCGTGGCCGCTTCGCTCGCAGCGCCCAATCTCGACGCCTCGCGGGGCACGCCAACTCCCAGCTTCGAAACAAGCTTGCGCGCAGCCGTCGGTTCGCCCGATTTCGCCCCCGCCCTGGGCGCGCAAGTGAGCATGTTGGCGCGCGACGGTATTGGCCATGCACGCTTGAATTTGCACCCGGCAGAGTTCGGTCCCATCGACGTGCAGATCTTGCTCGATGGCCGCCGCGCACAGGTCAATATGAGCGCGGAACATGCTGCAACACGCCAGGCACTGGAGCAGGCGCTTCCCCTGTTGGCCAGCTCACTGCGTGACGCCGGGCTCACGCTCAGTGGTGGTGGTGTGTTCCAGCAATCGGCGCAAGGTCAAGCCTGGGCACAGGAGCAGGCCGAAGCCCAGCAAAGCGCGGGACGATCTGCCACCAGTGGCACTGGCGCAGCCAATGGCTCAGAGGTCGGCGCGGCCGACATGGTTGCGGTGTCCATGCAGCGCGCGCGCGCGCAGCGCGGCGCCGTCGATCTCTACGCCTGAGCCGGCAATGGCCTTGGCGCAGTGCCGGGGCCATCCACATGGAAGTAAGACCCCTAAGCCTGGCCTTTTCGCGCCTTTCGCGACGGGCCGACTTCGAATAATGGGCTTCGAGACCCGTCAAGCCAAACCAACACGCTGCGTGTTGGCGCCTGGGGTGTTTCAGACCAGGAGAGCCCATGTCCGCTGCCGCAGCCGTAGAAGCCCCCGCCCCCAAAAAGGGCAACAAAAAACTCATCATCATTGTTGTTGCTGCACTTCTTGTGCTTGTGATGGGTGGCGGTGCGGCCTTCATGTTGTTGAAGAAAAAGCCCGTCGATGAAGACGCTGATGCCACCGATTCACAGGCCCCTTCCAAGGCTGCCGCGCACTCCCCCGCCAAGAACGATCCAGCTCATCCGCCAGCCTATGTGCCGCTGGATCCCTTCACTGTCAACCTGGCTGATCGTGAGGCCGAGCGTTATGCCCAAGTGGCCATCACCTTGGAGCTCGTCGAAGCCAAAACGGCAGAAACGATCAAGAGTTTCATGCCCGCTGTTCGCAACAACATCTTGATGGTGCTGGCGCACAAAAGCTCAAGTGAGTTGTTAAGTCGGGAAGGCAAGATCAAGCTCGCCGGTGAAGTACAGCGCGCCTCATCTCGTGCGTTGGGCGTGGACGTCGCTGAGCCCGGCACCGAAGAGGCCGCAGAAGATGAAGACAGCCACGGCAAGGGCAGCAAAAACGCGGCCAAGGCCAAGAAGAAAAAGAAAAAGGCGCCCGAGCCCGAGCTGCCCATCCGAGCAGTGCACTTTTCCAATCTGATCGTTCAATGACAGTTCGCTGCGTCCTGGCCTGGCGTCTCGATCGCCGCGCCGATCTCAAGTCAACCCGGCGCCCCTCGGGGGATCGACGGACGAGCTCGCTCAGCGAGGGGCTGACATGAACCAACAAATTCTTTCGCAGGATGAAGTCGACGCACTGCTGCAAGGCATCACTGGCGAGAGCCAGAAGCTCGAGCAAGAAGAAGTCAGCGCAGGTGCTGTGCGCGACTACGACCTGGCCAACCAAGAGCGCATCGTCCGCGGTCGCATGCCGACCATGGAGGTCATCAACGAACGATTCGCACGCAATATCCGCCTGGGCCTGTTCAACCTCATTCGCAAATCACCCGAGGTGTCCATTGGTGGCGTCAAGGTGCAAAAGTACAGCGCCTTCCTGCGCGAACTGGTGGTGCCCACCAACTTCAATGTGATGTCGGTTCGGCCCTTGCGCGGTTCGGGCCTGATCGTGTGCGATCCCAGCCTGGTCTTTGCTGTCATCGACGCACTGTTTGGCTGTGGTGGCAAGTTCCACACCCGTATCGAAGGACGTGACTTTTCGACCACGGAATTGCGCGTCATCTTGCGTTTGGTTGAAACCGTTACCGAGGCCTACAAAAAGGCTTGGTTGGGCGTGTACCCCTTGGAGCTTGAATATCAACGCTCAGAAATGCAACCGCAATTCGCCAACATCGCCACGCCGAACGAAATTGTCGTGGCCTCCTCTTTCACCATGGAGATTGGTGAGTCATCAGGCTCAGTGCACCTTTGCATCCCCTATGCCACGCTGGAACCGATCCGCGACGTGCTCTATTCCAGCAACCACGGCGACGCTTCGGAAACCGACAAACGTTGGGTCAACCTGCTCAAACAACAGTTGCAAGACGCCACCGTGGACCTCGTGGTGGACCTCGCGCGGGCGCCTGCAACGGTGGAGCAACTGCTCAGCTTCAAACCCGGTGACTTCATCGAACTCGACCTGAATCCGGTGGTGCAAGGCAAGGTTGATGGCGTGCCTGTGCTCGAGTGCCGCTACGGCACGTCCAACGGGCGCTACTCCATCAAGGTCGATCAATTGCTTTCCAGCTCCAACTTGGGCTGGATAGGAGCGAACTAGCATGTCTGAAGCCAACAACGCTGAACAATCCGAAGAAGACCGCATGGCTTCTGAATGGGCCGCTGCCCTGTCTGAAAGCAAACCTGTTGCGGCATCCGAAGTGGCCGCACCCGCTGACAGCGTCACGCCTGCCGCTTTCACCAGTTTTTCACCCAATAACGTGCTGGCGGCGGGCAACGACATCAACATGATCCTGGATATCCCGGTGCAACTGACCGTGGAACTGGGGCGAACGCGAATTCCCATCAAACACATCCTGCAGTTGGCGCAAGGCTCGGTGGTGGAGCTCGAAGCGATGGCCGGTGAACCGATGGACGTGTTGGTGAACGGCTACCTCATCGCGCAAGGCGAAGTGGTGGTGGTGAATGAAAAATTTGGCATCCGACTGACCGACATCGTGACACCCAGCGAGCGCATGCGCCGCTTGAGCCGCAACTGAAGCACGGCGCCAAACCGTGCCCGACAACATGACATCAAGCCTGTCAGCCCTGGGTTGGTTCGTCGCTGTGCTGGCGCTCATCCCGCTGGCGCTGTGGTGCTTGCGGCGCACGCCGCTGGGCACGCGCATGGCCATTGGCCCCTTGCGCAGCGTGGCCCAGCTCAGCATCACACCGACGCAAAAAGTCGTGACGGTGGAAGTGGGCAGCGGTGAAGAACGGCGCTGGCTGGTGCTCGGCGTGACCAGCGGGGGCATCAATTTGCTCTACACGCTGACACCGCAGGACCCCGTGCCCTCGGTACCCAGCACACCGGCAGAAGGTTTTGCGCAGTTGCTTTCGCGTTTGAAGAGCGAGGGCGGTCAGCGTCATGTTGGTTAACATTTCACATCGCTTGATCGTAGCGATGGCGTTGGGCGCATTGCTTTTGTTGCTCGGTGGCCATGCGCTGGCGCAGGGCGCAGTGACAGGCGCTGCGGCAACGGGTTCGTCAACGTTCGGCACAGCCCCTGGCGCCAACCTGCCCTTGCTCATTGGCCAGGGCGCGGGCGGCAACAGTTATTCGGTGCCGATCCAGACGCTGCTGTTTTTCACGGCACTGTCGTTCTTGCCTGCCATCCTGCTCCTGATGACAGGCTTCACACGCATCGTCATCGTGCTCTCGCTCTTGCGTCAGGCGCTGGGCACACAGGCCGCACCGCCCAACCAGGTGGTGATCGGTTTGAGCCTGTTCCTGACCTTTTTCGTGATGTCGCCCACGCTCGACCGGGTGTATGAACAGGCCTACCAGCCCTTTGCGGCCAACCAGATTGCGTTTGATGAAGCCCTGAAGCGCGGCGAGATCCCCATGCGCGAGTTCATGCTCAAACAAACGCGGCAAAGCGACATGGCCTTGTTCACCAAGTTGGCCAAGTTACCCGCCAACACAAAGGCTGAAAGCGTGCCCATTCGTGTCCTGGTACCGGCTTTTGTGACGAGTGAGTTGAAGAGTGCATTCCAGATCGGTTTCATGATCTTCATCCCCTTCCTGGTCATCGACATGATCGTCGCCAGTGTGCTCATGAGCCTCGGCATGATGATGCTCAGCCCCGTGCTGGTGGCCCTGCCATTCAAGCTCATGCTGTTTGTGCTGGCCGATGGCTGGAATTTGCTCCTCGGTTCGCTGGCGAGCTCATTCGCAACTTAGGTCGTCAACCCCAATGGAACAGCAACAAGTCCTCACCCTGGGTCAACAGGCGCTGACCGTGCTGCTGATGGTCTCAGCGCCGGTGCTGGTGGTGGTGCTGGTGGTGGGCCTGTTGGTCAGCATTTTTCAGGCGGCCACACAGATCAACGAAAGCACCTTGAGCTTTGTGCCCAAGATCGTGGCGGCCGTGGTCGTGCTGGCGATTGCCGGGCCATGGATGTTGACCACGCTGGTGGAATACATGCAAAGCACGCTTTCGTCACTGCCTAAGATGGTGGGTTAGCTTTTTTGCGTTGATCGACATGGTCAACTTCACTGAAGCGCAACTGCTCGCCTGGATCACGCCGCTGATCTGGCCTTTCATCCGCGCATTGGCGCTTTTTTCAGCCATGCCGATCCTTGGCACACGCGCCGTGCCCAACCGTGTACGCATCGGCTTGGCCGCGCTCATCGTGCTGGCAGCGCAACCCAGCTTGCCCACGATGCCTGAAGTG
>JAYVRO010000452.1:0-3768 GCA_043776165.1 Rubrivivax sp.
TGAGCGTGGACTTTCCCTTCGGCCCTTTGCAGCAGGGCACACAGGCCGCACTGGCTGCGGCCATCCGCTTTGTCAAAGAGGCGGGCGTGGACATGGTCAAGCTCGACGGGGCGGCCGACTTCCCCGAGGCCGTGCGCGCCATTGCCAACGCAGGCATCCCCGTTTTTGCGCAATTTGGCATCACGCCACAAACGGCTTTGCAGATGGGCATCGATTACAAGACCATGCTCAAAACCGGCGCACAACTGGCGCCTGAAGCAACCGCCAAATTGGTGGCACAGGCGCGCATGCTGCAAGAAGCAGGCGCGTCGCTGATTGACTTCACGCACGCCGGCCCCGTGGCAGGGCCGGCGGTGGTGGCTGCTGTGAGCATCCCCGTCATCGGGGGCTTGGGCGGCGGCCCTTGGCTCGATGGCCGCATGCGCATGGCACACGCGGCCATTGGCTACGCCGCATCGAACATGGACGCGCCGATGGACACCTACGCCAACGTGGCCAGCACGGCGTTGGCCGCGATGACGGCCTATGTTGCCGATGTGCGTGCCGGACGGCAGATCAAGGGCGGCATTCCCGTTCCTGGCGGATCAATCAGTGCCGTTCGCCCTGAGCCTTTCAAAGGGCCGCGTTGATGCGCGGGGTTCCCTTCGACAGGCTCAGGGCGAACGGGGGCAGAAGCCTATTCCGAACGGTTCGCCATTGCGCCTGAACGCCATGCCCGCTGTCAATATCCAAGGCATTGGCACTCGATATGAGCTGGTCGGTTCAGGCCCGCCGCTGCTGATGTTCTCGCCGGGTGGTTTTGACGCCACCGTTGAGAAGTGGGGCAGTCTGGGCATCTACGCCAAAACACAGCCGCTGGCGTTCCTGGGCCAACATTTCCAGTGCATCTTGTTTGACCGGCGCGAGTGTGGTCAGTCGGGTGGGCGTGTGGAGGCCATCTCCTGGCTGCACTACGTGGCGCAGGCCAAAGGTCTGCTTGATCACTTGGGCCTTGAGAAAGCCCACCTGATGGGCGGCTGCATGGGCTGCGCGCCGGTGGCCGCTTTTGCTGTGGCGCACCCGCTGGCCACGCTCAGCATGCTGCTCTTCTGGCCCGTCGGCGGCGCCAAATACCGCATCAACGGCCAAGCGCGTTTTGCCCAGCACATCGCTTTTGTGCAAGAACATACCCTCACTGACGTGGTCGCCCTGGCGCAAAACAGCGGCAAGAGTTTTGGTGAAGACCCACGAGGTGGGCCATGGGCAGCGGTGCTGCGCAGTGACGCCACATTTGCGGCCAACTATTTGACATTGGACAAATCCGCCTACCTTCAAACCGTGCAGCACATGCAAGCCCATTTGCTGGATCGCGACACCGCGCCCGGCGCCGAGCCTGAAGAGTTGCTGCGCCTGAACATCCCCGCTTTGGTGGTGCCCGGGCGCGACGCATCACACGCCACATCGGCTGCGCGCTACCTTGAAGAATGTTTGCCGAAGGCCCAGTACTGGGACATGCCCGTTGCTGGACAAACGGCCGAGGCGACACAAGCGCGGTTGCTGGAATTTCTGCTCAACAAAGACATTGAAAGCTGACCCATGGAAACCGTTCTCACCGCCATCAAAACCGGCGCCAACAAGATGGAGCTGCGCGAATTTCCGATGCCCGAGGTGCCTGTTGACGGCGCGCTCTTAAAGATGGAAGTGGCAGGTATTTGCGGCACCGACGTGAAGATGTACAAAGAGCCGCTGCGCGGCGGCCCGGTCATCATGGGCCACGAAAACATTGGCACCATCGCCAAGGCCGGGCGCGAATTCACCGCGCGCAAGGGCTTCAAAGAAGGCGACCTGGTGTTCTTGGAGCACTACGTCAGCTGCGGCCAATGTGAGCATTGCCACGCCGGTCAATACCGGCACTGCGAGATGACCGACTGGCGCAGCAACCCCAACGGCATCCGCTACGGCTACACGAGCGCCGATCGCGCGCCGCACCTGTGGGGCGGCTTTGCGCAATACGTCTACTTGCCCTGGAATTCGGTGCTGCACAAAGTGCCTGCAGGGGTGAGCCCCGAGATTGCCGGGGTCGTCACACCCATGGCCAATGGCATCGAATGGGCGCTGATGGACTGCAACGTGGGTTACGCCAGCAGCGTGCTCATCCAGGGGCCGGGGCAGCAGGGTCTGTCGCAAGTCGTGGCCTGCAAACAAGCGGGGGCCGAACTCATCATCGTCACTGGAACGAACAAAGACGCCAAGCGGCTCGAAGTGGCTTTGAAGTTGGGGGCCGACTACGTCATCAACGTCAACACCGAAGACCCGCTGGCGCGCATCCTGGACATCACCGCGGGCAAGGGCGTTGACGTGGCGCTGGACTGCACGGCAGGTGCTGGCACTTTTGCTGTGATGCTGGGCATTGAAGCGCTCAAGCGCAAAGGCGGCACGCTGCTGGTACAAGGCGAGATGACTGATTTCCCCAACTTCCCGATCGGCAAGATGACGGTGAAGTACATCACCATCAAGAGCGCGCGCGGCCACAGCTACAAGGCCTGTGAGATGGCTTTGCAACAGTTGGCAAGCAAGCGCTTCCCCTTGGAGCTGATGACCACGCACCGCTTCGGTCTGAGCGAAGCCGAATGGGCCATCAAATCAGTGGGCAACGAGGGCGCCAAGGACGTGATCCACGTGTCCTTGATGCCCTGGATGTGAACTCATCACGCACAGCAAACGAGCCATGAAACGCATTCCCGTCACTGTGCTGACCGGCTATTTGGGAGCGGGCAAAACCACGCTGCTCAATCACATCCTGAGCAGCGACCACGGCCAGCGCTACGCCGTCATCGTCAATGAGTTTGGCGAAATTGGCATCGACGCCGAACTCATCGTGGGCGCGAAAGACGAGCTCTATGAGATGAACAACGGCTGCGTATGCTGCACCGTCCGCGGCGATCTCATCCGTACCTTACATGAATTGTTAGCACGACAAGATGCCGATGATTCTTTCGACGCCATCGTCATCGAAACCACCGGCCTGGCCGCGCCCGGACCGGTGGCGCAGACCTTTTTTGTCGACCCACTTTTGCAAGCGCGCTTGACGCTTGATTCTGTGACCACTGTCGTGGACGCGCGGCACATGGCGGCGCAGCTCACGGGCAGTGACGACGCCATAGAGCAAATTGCTTTTGCTGATCAAATTATTCTGAACAAAGCCGACTTGGTGGACGAAACCACGTTGGCGCAGGCTGAAACCTTCATCCGCTTGGTCAATCCGCATGCGCCCATCACCCGTGCCCAACGATGTGCGGTGGATGTGAACGCAGTCATCGGTTGTGGCGGTTTTGATTTGGAGAGGCTTCGGGTTGAAGGCGTCGCGGGCCTGAGTCCGGGCTTTGATGCGAGCTTGGACGGGAACCCGGCGCATGGCGAACCCGGCCATGTGCATGACGAACACTGCGGGCATGGTTTAAGTGGCAGCTCCAACCACGCTTTCAATCACATCACCAACAACAAGATCAGCAGCGTTTCTCTCACCAGTGACAAACCCATCGACGCTGCGCGGTTCGAGAAATGGCTCACCGAGTTGCTGGCTGCACAAGGCCAAAACATCTTGCGGGCCAAAGGCGTTTTGCATGCCGCAGGCGACGAGCGCCGCCTGGTGTTTCAGGCCGTGCACATGCAGATGGAAGGTGACTGGCAACGCGCTTGGCGCGACGACGAACCACGGCAGTCGCGCATGGTTTTTATCGGCAGAGAATTGAACGAGGCTGCGCTGCGGGCGGGCTTTGCAGCGACCGG
>JAYVRO010000453.1:0-3738 GCA_043776165.1 Rubrivivax sp.
CGGGCACGAGCAAATTCAGCACCGGGAACAGAACGGCGATGACAAAGAACGCCAGCAAAACGCCGCCATGACGGCGACCATCAAGCGGTCGCCGCGGAACCGGCGTTGCCGGGCCGCTGGCTGCGCCCCTCCGGGCGGGAGCGCCGAAGGCGTTGCGAGGGGAATTCATACTTCAGCGCTCCGGCCCTTCATTGCGAACAAGCCCTGAGGTCGTTTTTGAATGAAGACCACGATGAATACCAGCACCATGATCTTGGCCAACACGGCGCCGGTCAGCCCTTCAAGTAACTTGTTCAGCACGCCCAGGCCGAGGCCCGCGATGACCGTGCCCGCAAGTTGGCCCACGCCGCCCAGCACCACGACCATGAAAGAGTCGACGATGTAACTTTGGCCGAGGTCAGGCCCCACGTTGCCGACTTGCGAAAGCGCACAGCCGGCCAGACCCGCGATGCCCGAGCCCAGCGCAAAGGCCATCATGTCGACGCGTGCGGTATCGACGCCGACGCACGCCGCCATGCGGCGGTTTTGCGTCACGCCGCGCACAAAAAGGCCCAGGCGAGTGCGCGCGATCAGCGCCGCCACGGCACCCAACACGAGGAAGGCGAACACGACGATGGCGATGCGGTTGTAGGGCAGGGTGAGGTTGCTCATGGCGGCGACACCGCCCGACAACCATGCCGGGTTTTCCACGGGCACGTTTTGCGCGCCAAAGAGGCTGCGCACGCCTTGTATCAGCATCAAGCTGATGCCCCAAGTGGCCAGCAAGGTTTCGAGCGGACGGCCATAGAGCCAACGAATGACCGTGCGCTCCAACACCGCGCCCACACCGGCTGCCACGGCAAAAGCCACGGGGACGGCCGCGACGATGTACCAGTCAAAGGCACCCGGTAGGTGGGTGCGAAACAAGTTTTGCACGACGTAGGTGGCGTAGGCGCCGATCATCATCAGCTCGCCATGCGCCATGTTGATGACACCCATGAGGCCGTAGGTGATGGCCAACCCCAGGGCCACGAGCAACAAGATCGAGCCCAGGCTGATGCCGGTGAAGACAACACCAGCGCGTTCGCCCCAGGCCAAGCGGCCGTCGATGGCGGAGACGGCGCGTTGCAGCGCGGCGCGCACCTCAGGGTCTGCTTCAGCGCCAGGAGCCAGGCGTTCTTGCAGAAGACTTTTGACGCTGCCTTCGCTGCTGGCGGCCAAGGTGTTTGCGGCGTCGAGTCGGCGGGTTTTGTCGACGCTCTCAATCAGGATGCCCGCGCGCAAGCGGCCAAGTTTTTCTTTCAATGTGGCGTCTGTCTCGGCGCCAAAGGCTTTGTCGATGAGCGGCAACTGCGCCTCGGTGGGCGCGGCTTTCATCAATTCAGTCACTGCCTCGCGGCGGATTAACAAATCAGGTGACAGAACCTTGAAAGCACCCAGCGCGGCCAATAAATTGCCGCGCATGCGGTTGTTGTTGACGAGGTCTTCGGCGCCTTCGGGCAACGGCACTTCAGTACTTGATCCAATGGCAAAAGCCTTGCCATCACGCAGCACAAACACCTTGCCCGCTGCCAGCTTCACGTTGTCGGCCAGCATGGCTTGCACGAAACTGGCGATCTCTGCCGGTGCAGCGTCGGCCCGCGCAGAAACAGCGGCCAGCGCGGCAATGCGCGCATCGGTGTCGCCAGCGGCCAGCGACAACGCTTGTTCGGCGCTCAGGGCGTGACCCAGCACGGGCGCCAGCAGCAGCGCACAGCACAAGGCCACAGCCCTGGCCGCCGACAGCAGCCAGGATGTGGTCATGACTTTAACGTTCGAAGTGATCTACGCGCGAGAGATGACTTACTTCTTCTCAGGCTCGTCCTTCTTCACGTCGTTACCCGCAATGAAGGGGCTCCAGGGTTTGGCCTTCACGGGGCCGCTGGTTTTCCAGACCACGTTGAACTGGCCATCGGCCTTGACTTCACCAATGAAGACGGGCTTGTGCAGGTGGTGGTTCTTGGGGTCCATGGTGGACGTGAAACCGCCGGGGGCCTTGAAGGTCTGGCCGGCCATGGCCGCGATGACCTTGTCGGTGTCAGTGCTCTTGGCCTTTTCGACCGCCTGTTTCCACATCATGATGCCGATGTAGGTGGCTTCCATCGGGTCATTGGTCAATGGCTTGTCTTTGTGGCCAGCGATGCCTTTGAGCTTGGCGTAGGCTGCCCACTTTTTGGTGAACTCGGCGTTGGCCGGGTTGTTCAGGCTCATGAAGTAGTTCCATGCAGCCAAGTGGCCCACCAGCGGTTTGGTGTCCACGCCGCGTAGCTCTTCTTCGCCAACGCTGAAGGCCACCACGGGCACATCGGTTGCCTTCAAACCCTGGTTGCCCAGCTCTTTGTAGAAGGGCACGTTGCTGTCGCCGTTGATGGTGGAAATGACGGCGGTCTTCTTGCCCTCGGATGAGAACTTTTTGATCTTGGCGATGATGCTTTGGTAGTCGCTGTGGCCAAACGGGGTGTATTCCTCGACGATGTCGGCCTCGGCCACGCCTTTGCTCTTCAAAAAGGCGCGCAAGATTTTGTTGGTGGTGCGGGGGTAAACGTAGTCGGTGCCCAAGAGCACAAACCGTTTCGCACTGCCACCGTCTTTACTCATCAGATATTCAACAGCGGGGATAGCTTGCTGATTCGGCGCGGCACCCGTGTAAAAGACGTTTTTGCTCAGCTCTTCGCCTTCGTATTGCACAGGGTAGAAGAGCAGGCCGTTGAGCTCTTCAAACACCGGCAGCACACTCTTGCGCGACACGCTGGTCCAGCAGCCAAAGGTCACCGCCACCTTGTCTTGACTGATGAGTTGCTTGGCTTTTTCAGCGAAGAGCGGCCAGTTGGAAGCGGGGTCAACCACCACAGGCTCCAATTTTTTGCCCAGCACGCCGCCTTTGGCGTTGATCTCATCAATGGCCATGAGCACGGTGTCTTTCAACACGGTCTCAGAGATGGCCATGGTGCCTGAGAGTGAGTGCAGCACGCCCACCTTGATGGTGTCGGCGCCCAGTGCCGGCAGCGACACAAGGCCCGATAAAACGAGCGCAGCCGTTGAGGCTTTCAGCGCATGACGACGATTCATTGCATGGTCTCCGAATTGGTGCCCTGGGGTCGGGCAAAACATCCCCTGATCAGGGCTGATTGCAAGGGCCGTGCCAGCGTTGCTTTGAAGTAGTGCGCGTGCTGCAAGGCCACGGAATTGGCCGTTTTGGTGCGTTGATGAAGACCCTTTGGTGCATGGCGCACTAGCACAACGACCCGCAAAGGTGCATGGCCGGGCTGCCCCCACTGAACAAAGTTGGCACCACTCTTGCGCATACAAATTGCCCACGTACGATCAAGCCAGTTGGCACGAATCCGTCAGCCACCGGCCCAGAACAACACAGGACAAGCGATGGAATTGACCCCACGCGAAAAAGACAAGCTGCTCATCTTCACCGCCGCGTTGCTCGCAGAACGCCGCCGCGCGCGGGGGTTGAAGTTGAACTACCCCGAAGCCGTGGCGCTCATCAGCGCGGCCATCATGGAAGGCGCACGCGACGGCAAAACCGTCGCGCAATTGATCACTGAAGGAAAGACTGTTCTCACGCGCGCCGAAGTGATGGACGGGGTGGCCGAGCTCATCCCCGAGATCCAGATGGAAGCCACATTTCCCGATGGCACCAAGCTCGTCACCGTGCACCAACCTATCACCTGAGAGACCACCATGATCCCTGGAGAACTCTTCACCGAT
>JAYVRO010000454.1:0-3731 GCA_043776165.1 Rubrivivax sp.
GCGTCGATCCAGGAGAACACTGCTGCTCCGCGCGTGGGCAAGAACACGCTGGTCAAATTCGAGGAAGATGCGCTCGTCTCCATCGCGAGCATGAAAGCAACGTGCGCCCGCCCAATCTTCATCTCAGGAGACTTTGCCGTCATACGATGGATCTTCGAGATCCAAGACAAGAAGGGCAAGACCGTGCGCTTTGAGGAGCTCGCTCATCAACAATGGGAGGGTGAAGTCATCGTGGCAGAGAAATTCTTCTATGACCCAGCTCAGCTCAAGTAGTCCTGATGTGCAGCGAAGTCGCAGCCCCCGCAGGCACATGGTGTGGACTGACCCTTCGAGCAACCGGACCGCCAACGGCCTGCCGCGCCTGTCATCAAGCGCAGGGCCGCTGGTCCATTTTGCGCATGCTGCCCGGCGCGCAGGTCCGTTGGCGTCCGCTTACCTCGAACGTTAGGCATCAGAACGCTTGCCCTTCATTCACCCACCTGACATCAGGAGTCACACATGCTCAACGATGAATCTGAAGTGACAGTCGATTTTTTGCAAGCATTTGCCGATGCTTGGAACCGCCACGATGCTGATGCTCTCATGTCGTTCATGGCGGATGACTGCGCTTTTGAGGCGTCGGCTGGACCTGAGGACTGTGGCGCTCGATACGTGGGGGTCCAGGCGGTACGGTCCGGCTTCGAATCAGTTTGGCTCAGGTACCCGGACGCTCACTGGGGCAGCGATACACATTTCGTTTGCGGCAATCGCGGTGTCTCGGAATGGACATTTACCGGCACAGCGCTCGACGGTACCCGCATCGAAGCTCGCGGCTGTGATTTGTTTACTTTCGAGGGTGGACGAATTGCACTGAAGAATTCCTACCGAAAGATTCGCCCGCCCCTGGCCGCCACGGACATCAACAACGCAATTCCGTAGTCCAAAGGCGCATTATTCGTTGTGCGGTTCTGCCCAAACTGGGCGGTTTCAAGCAGAGCTCCAACAGCAGGCCGCAAACTCAGTCTGCCGCCGCACAATCGAGCACCTTCGAAAGACGACATGTCACCAGCCGGGGTCGCATCCCTCTTCTTCACTGTCGCGCTACTCGTCACAACCGCCTATTTCATCATGGGCGGCTTGCCGCTCTTGATCCTGCGGCATGACTCGCCAGTAGATCAAAAGTTCATTCTGCGCTTCTTCGACATCTACTACAGGGCGGCGCTAATTGCTGCCGGCTGTGCTGCGGTCAGCTATGCGCTGTGGGACCGCCCACTGTTTGCGCTTGGCACAGCGGCAATTGCCGCATCTGTGCTGCTGCTACGCCGCAAGATTCTTCCTTCAATGGAGCACTTGGGATCAAGAATTCAAGCCGATGATGAGGCGTCAATTCAGTCCTTTCGCAAGGTGCACTCGGCAGCGTTGCTGGTAAATCTCATCCAACTTGTTGCGCTTGTATGGGGTGTCACGCACATCTCTCTGTAGGCACCGCGAGCGGAGAGTGAGTCAGACCCAAGAAAGACTCAGCAATTGCATACTTTCGACCAATCGACTGGAACCCCTCTCTGCTGAGACAACACACGGTGGCCACAAAGCCTGTGAGATTGGCCTTTCTCAGATTGTTCGACGTAACTCATCCCAACCGTTTGACAATGTGTCACGGTGCTCGGGTGCAGCAATGCTGATGAGTGCGAGCGCGCGGGAATCCAGCGACAAATGTCTGATATTCGCCGCACCGTATTCAGTGACCACCACATCGGCCATGCTGCGCGGCAAGGTGCAAAGCCCTTGTGCGTTCACACTGGTGACGATGCGCGACACCGTGCCCTGGCGCGCTGTCGCGCCCAGGCATATGAGCAACTGGCCGCCGGGTGAACGGAGCGCGCCCTGGGCGAAGGCGGGCAGCCCCCCTGCACCAGCTTGAATGGCCCCCGCTGCGCGCTCGGCATTGACTTGTCCGAACAAGTCCACTTCCACTGCACTGTTGATCGCCATCAAGCGCGAAATGGCGCTGAGTGCGGCCACGCTATGCGTATGGGTGACATCAGTCATCCACAGTGGTCGCAAGCGCGATACCCAGTCGTGCAAGCTTGTGTCGCCGAGCACCACGCCGGTGGTGATGCGTGCGTCAGGGTCCATCGCACCCGCTTCCCACAGCGTGCGCAAGGCGCTCGGCAACATGCCACCAAAAAAGCGCAGGCGCTTGTGTGATGTGAGCGCGCGGCCTAAAGCGCTGGGCACGCTGCCGATGCCAAATTGCAGCGTGTCGCCGTCGCGCACGATTTGCGCAATGTGCTCGCCTATGCGGGTCTCGGTCGCACCCGTCTTGGCGTCATTGAATGACAGCAAAGGCGTGTCGGCCTCAACCGCACTGTCGATCTCCGAGACATGCACGCGCCAACTACCGGGTGTGCGGGGCAAGCGCGGGTTCAGGTGGGCCACGCGCCGTTTGGCACGGGGCCAAACGATGGGCATGAAGTCAGCGCATAAGCCCGCGCTGCAATAGCCGTCGATATCGGGCGGGGTGAGCTGCGCGATGGCAACGTCGAACGCTGATCCATCACGCAAGTGGCGTGCAATGCCGGGGTAATCCAAGCCCAGCAATTCAACACGACCGTGGCTCAAACCAGCGCGCACCGCAGGTGTCATGAAGTAAGCACTGAGCCGCGTTTGGGGGTGCGCGGACAGGTAGTCGATGGTGTCTATGCCGGGGAATTGCACGGCGCTGAAATTGACGCCGCTGGCGCGCTCGGGGTCGGCGCGCAACTCTTCCTTCAACAGCGCAGATTCACCTGTGAAGCCGCCAGCGAAGACACGTTGACCAGCGCGAAGATTGTCGATCAGACGTTGCATGAGGTGTCAGGCCGACGCAGGGCCCGTGTTTGCGGGGACTTTCGGCTGACACTCATGGCGCGGTTCGGACGGGCCAACTTGAGAGAGAGAATTCATGCTGCTGCCCAACATGATACGTTGGTCACCTGCACCAGCGGCGCGTCGCTGCCGCTTGGTGAGCACACACAAACACAGGAGCATTTGAGATGAGCAAGTTGTTGGATGGCAAGGTCGCTTTGGTCACCGGTGGTGGCCGTGGCGTGGGCCGTGGCATTGCCTTGGCGCTGGCCGCCGAAGGCGCCAAGGTGGTGGTCAACGACCTGGGCGCTTCGCTCAGTGGTGAGCCGGGCGACGGGCAGCCAGCGCACGACGTGGTGGCCGCTATCAATGCCTCCGGTGGGCAAGCCATCGTGGATGGTGGGTCTGTGGCCGACTGGGGCGCCGCGCACCACATGGTCGAAGCAGCGGTCAATGCTTTTGGTCGCATCGACATCGTCATCAACAACGCGGGTATCTTGCGCGACGTGATGTTCCACCGCATGAACGAGAAGGAATTTGACGACGTGGTGGCCGTGCACCTCAAGGGCAGTTTCAACGTCAGCCGCGCCGCCGCGCCGCATTTCAAAGCGCAGGGCAGCGGCGTGTACGTGCACATGACGTCGACCTCGGGTCTCATCGGCAACTTTGGCCAAGCGAACTACAGCGCGGCCAAGCTGGGCATCGCCGCACTGTCCAAGTCCATTGCGCTGGACATGCAACGTTTTGGCGTGCGCTCCAACGCCGTGGCGCCCTTTGCGTGGACGCGAATGATCGACTCCATCCCTGCCAACACGCCCGAAGAAAAGCAGCGTGTGGACCGCCTGAAGACTTTGGTACCCGAGCGGGTGGCGCCCTTTGTGGTGGGCCTGTGCGCCGACGAAGCC
>JAYVRO010000455.1:0-3727 GCA_043776165.1 Rubrivivax sp.
ATACTGTTCACTTTGTACCGTTCGCACTGAGCTTGTCGAAGTGCCTGGCGGGGCTTCGACAAGCTCAGCCCGAACGGATCCATTACTAAGCGAACAGTATTGCTAACTGAGGGCTCGTTTTGGCAAACCAGCCACCGCATGCAGGCCGCCCAAAAACAGCTCGCTCACCATCGGCGCCAAGGTTTGATGCGACAAACCAGCGCCCGGCTTCATCCAGGTGAAGGTCCAATTGATCATGCCAAAGAGCAGCATGGTCAGTGGCTTGGCCAAGCGCTGTTTGGCCAGCTCCGGGCGCAGCGCCTGGATGGCCGCAGCAAAAGCCGCCACAACACGCCGCTGCGCGCCCAGCACGGCGGTGCTCTCTTCGGCGCGCAAGAATTTCACGTCCTCTGTCAATACGCGATGTTCGTTGTGCGCGCCAGCATAGGCACCCGTAAAGCGTTCGATCAACATCCGCAAATGCGGCTCGGGTGCGAGTTGCATGCTGCGCACATCGGCCACCAGGGCTTCCAGTGTGGCCACATGGCCCAAGCTGATCTGCACCAGCAAGTCGTGCTTGTCACGCACGTAGTGGTAGAGCAAGGCCTTGGACACACCACAGGCAGCGGCCAGTTCGTTCATCGTCGTGGCGGTGTAACCCCGCGCCGCAAACAGTGCCGCTGCCGCGCGAAGGATGTCGTCGCGTTGAGTGTTGAAGGTAGGGGCTTGCGGGCGCGCCATGCCGACACTCAGGCGACCGCCGGACTGCGGTCGTTTGGCATACCCGCACCCGCTTCCTCTGATCGAGTTTCTTCGGCGGTCAGCAAATCAAGATAAGCGCCCTGCAGCAGGTCAGGCGCCGCGATGCCCAGCTGAGTCATCATCGCCTGGGCTTCGGCCACACCCGCTTCGGCGTTTTCATCGTCCCGCAACACCACTTCCAATTCCATGAAAGTGCCCAGGCCCGCCACCTCGTCCAGGTGCACACGGGTGCGGCCCACCAGGTACAGGGTACGCTGCTTCACAACGCGGCCCAGCAGGCCGTTCGACAAGATCAGCGCCTCGCGCAGCGTGGCCGGGCTGGCGGTGGGGCTGCGCACGTAGAACGACGTTTTGGGGCCGGTGCTGTTGGCACGTTGATAGAAGATCAGTTCACCGTCAAAGGCCGAGAACTCGCGCAACTTCAGGCGACCAGTAGCGCAATGAAAAAAACTGTCGTCTTGGGCGATGAGCGTGGGGCCCTGCGTTGCCAGCGCAGCAACGCGCAGCGCAAGCGCTGGCAGGTCGGCAACGCGGGCTTTGATCTCAATGTTCCGCGGCATCGCTGATATCGAGAGTTAAGGCTGCAAGCGTTGACATAGCCGCGTCGGCTCCCGTTTCAACGCTCATCAAATGACACCGCCACGCGGTCGGTCAATGGGTGGGCTTGGCAAGTGAGGATGAAACCCGCGTCGAGCTCGCTCTTTTCCAGCGCGAAGTTGCGGTCCATGCGAACTCGGCCAGCGGTCAGCTTGGCGCGGCAGGTGGCACACACACCGGACTTGCAGGAATACGGCACGTCCAGACCCGCCCGTGAAGCGGCTGCGAGGATGCTGTCGTCGGCAACGGTGAACCCAATGTCGCGCGTCAAGCCATCTCGCAAGATGCTGATGACTGCGGTCGTGGCGTCGCCCACTTGCGGTGCGTGCGACACGCTCTGCGCCAGTGCCGGGGGCACGCCAAAACGTTCGATGTGAATGTTCTCTGGCGCCAAACCAGATGCCAACAAGGCAGCTTCGGCTTCGTCGTTCAGCGCGTGTGGGCCACACACAAAGGCCTCATCAATGGGACCGCACAAGCGCAGCACCGTGGCGATTTTGTCGGCGTTGATGCGGCCACTGGCCAGTGGTAAATCAACCTGTTCGCGCGAAAAAACTGTGTGCAGGGCCAGGCGCGTGAGGTAGCGGTTTTTCAGGTCTTCCAGTTCTTCTTTGAACATGGTGGACGCGGCGTTGCGGTTGCCATACAGCAGCGTAGAGCGGCTGCTCATGTCATTGCTTAGCGCCGTCTTCAGGATCGACAAGATGGGCGTGATGCCGCTGCCACTGGCAATGCCCAGCAAGTGCTTGCCCGGCCCTGGGCGGGTGGCGGCGGCACCAAACTTGCCTTGCGGTGGCATGGCTTGCACCACGTCACCCACGCGCAAATGAGCATGCAGCCAGGTTGAAAACACACCGCCTGCAACACGACGCACACCCACGCGCAACGGTTCACCCGCGCCAGCGCAAATTGAATAGGAACGACGTCGATCGTCCTGGCCTTCGATGTGCTGCAAAGTGAGGTACTGCCCGGGCGTGAAAGCAAAGGTGTCACGCAGGGCTTCGGGCACGTCAAACGAGACCAACAAGGCGTCGTCGGCATCGGCCTGGAGGACGCTCACCCGCAGGGGGAAAAAGTGCAAGCCGCTCATGGTGTCGTTGCAGGCGGTGTCGTTACGGGCAGTGTGATTGCAGGCGTGGTCATATCGGCTTGAAGTATTCAAACGGTTCGCGGCAAGCCAAGCAGCGATACAAAGCTTTGCATGCCGTCGAGCCAAAAGCCGACAAGCGTTCGGTGTTGGTGCTGTCGCAACGCGGGCAGGCAATGTTCTTGACGCGGATGTGGATCGGCTGCGCCGTGCCCAACACGGCTGCGGTGCCGCTGGGGGGCGCAATGCCGTACTCGCGCAACTTGCGTTTGCCCTCAACGCTGATCCAGTCGGTCGTCCATGCCGGTGCACGTTGGTGCGTGACGGTCACGTTGGCAAAACCGGCGTCGGCCAAGGCTTTTTTAACGTCCGAGGTGATGACTTCGGTGGCCGGACAGCCGCTGTAGGTGGGCGTGAGCACAACTTCAATGCCGCCGTTCCGGGCCTGCACGTCGCGCACGATGCCCAAATCACACAGCGTGAGCACGGGCACTTCGGGGTCGAGCACAGTGGCCACAACGGCCCTTGCGTGTTCGACACTGTTCACCACCGCCCCCCAGGGAACGCACGTTGCAAAGACTGCATCTCGGCCAGGATGAAACCCATGTGTTCGCTGTGCACGCCCAGCGTGCCGGTGCTGATGAAAGCCGTGACGCTGGGCATGACCAAGGTGGCTTCTTGGCAGGTGGCGGTCACCTCACGCAGCCAGTCGGCGTGCAGGGTGTCGCGGGCAGGCCCCAGGCTTGACGCAACGGCGGCGTCGTCAACCGCGTCACGCACGAACATCTCGTTTGTATAGGGCCAGGCGCGTTGCAAAGCCGCTTGTGCGCGCTGCGACGACTCTGCCGTGCCGTCGCCCAAGCGCAGCACCCAATCGGCGGCATGCTGCTGGTGGTAGCGCGCTTCTTTCACGGCCTTGCCCGCGATGGCCGCCACTTCGGTGTCGGTGGACGTGGCAAGTGCCGACCACAAGAGCTTGAACCACGTCGCGAGCAAAAAGTTGCGCAACACCAGGTCGGCAAAGTCACCGCCGGGCGCGTGGGCGCTCATGCGGCGCGAGGGCTGCTCGACCAGCGTGAAGTTAAAAAACTGGCGCTCGTCGCGCAGGTAGGCCAACTGGTCTTCGTCCCCGCCCTGCCCTTGCAACGCAACCACGTGGGTGAGCAACGCACGTGACTGGCCCAGCAGGTCCAGTGACATGTTGCTCAGCGCAATGTCTTCTTCCAAAACCGGGCCGTGGCCACACCACTCGACCATTCGCTGGGCGTGGATGAGGGCCGTATCAGCAATGCGCAGCAGGTA
>JAYVRO010000456.1:0-13102 GCA_043776165.1 Rubrivivax sp.
ATCTCTTCCTTGGTGCCCATGGGGGCGGTCTGCACCGGCAGGGTGGCCTCGACCCATTCGTAGTAGGGCAGCAGTTCACGGTAGCTGAACGGGAAGCGGTGTCGCGTGTCGTAGGCGTCACGGTCTGCACCGGCATAGCCGACGAAGGCACCTGGTGCGGCGCGCGGCGAGTTCGCCTGGTAGTGGTTGGTCGTGCCACCGACGCCGGAGAGTTGCACGATCAGCGCGCTCTGCGCCACGTCGCGCAGCCATTCGGGCCGCGTGCGGTCGGCCGGGCCGAAGCGGAAGTAGCCAAAGTTCGGGTTGTTGGCGTCGGTCTCGGAGTGATTCCAGTCGCGCTCGGGGTGGGCGTTGCGTGGCCCGGCTTCGAGCAACAGCACGTCCAGCCCCTGCGCGGCGAGTTCCTTGGCGACCACGGCGCCGCCGCCACCGGCGCCGACCACGATCACGTCACGCACGGTCGTCACCCTGTGCGCTGCGGCGGTTGCCAAGGTAGCCGCGGAACTCGTCGCGGCCATCGGCCGCGCCCGAGTAGTTGCTGATCGTCCAGCCGACGGGCTGGCCGGTGAGCTGGTGTGTCGTGAGGTCGAATGCACCGGCGTCCGAATAGCACAGGTAGGCGACGAAGGCCGGCAGCACGCCGCCCAGCGAAGCCAGCGACTCGGTGCTGTCCATGATCTGGAACACGGCGGCCTTCTCGCCGAAGGACAGGTTGGCAAAGGCCGATGCAAACCGGCCTGCAGGCGTCGAACTGCTGATGGGGTGGACGACATCGGCCAGGCTCTCGAGGATCGACACCACCGTGGCCGAGAACCGCGGCACGAAGGGCACGGTGAGGTCCAGCGTGCGGATCAACACTTCGGTGACGCCTGCGTCCACGCCACCGGGTTCGACCGTGCCAACACCCTGCGCGACCGAGTACGAGTCGGGCCCGGGGACGATGAAGGCGAGCAAGCCACTGAGGGCTTGGTGAACGAGATCGGGGCCGGCGGCCTGGGCGTTTGTCGTCAACGCGGTGATGAATGGCCCGCCTTGCAGCAGCGACGACGCCGCAGCCACGAGGCAAGAGCTTCGAAGAAAACCGCGCCGGCCTGGGTCGGACCGGCGTGAAGTGATCGGATTGAACACGGGTACCTCCTGGTTGCAGCAGTTGCGCAGGTTCAATGCCGCTGCGCCGGCGCTTGTCCGAAATGGTTGTCGCCCCAGCACTCGACGAACGAGGCCTGGTTGATCGCACAGGTGTGGCTGAGGCCAGCGCTCAGCGCAGTGAAGCCGCCGCCGCCACTCGACGCCGGCAAACGTGTAGGGGGTGCTTGGCCGGCCGCGTTGTTGCCCCAACAGCCCAGCAGAGCTGGCATGCCGAGCGGCGTGATCAGGTTGCCGCAGGTATGGGCGCCACCGGCACTGACATCGGCATAGCGGCCCGCCATCATCACCGGCGCCTGGCCCTGGCCATTGGCGCCCCAGCACTCGACGGCGTCGTTGCCAGGAACAGCGCTGCGGCGCGTGGCGCAAGTGTGTGCACTGCCTGCGGTGACGGCGACGTAAACGCCGGCACTGAACGGTGAGCGATATCGCGGCGCCTGCCCGAGCGCGTTGCTGCCCCAGCATTCGACCACGCTGTCGTCGCGCAGCCCGCAGGTGTGCGTGGCACCAGCGGCGAGCAGGGTGAACTTGCCCAAGGTGGCGATGCGACTTGCCGGTGCCTGACCCAAGCCGTTCCAGCCCCAGCACTCGGCAGCGCCGTCGCTGCGCAGGGCGCAGTTGTGCAGCCCGGCAGCGCTCAGTTGCGTGAAGTTGCCGCTGCGCGCGGCGCGGCGCGCAGGCGCCTGGCCAAAACTGTTGTTGCCCCAGCACTCGGCCTCGCCGGCATCGGTGAGTGCGCAGCTGTGCACCGCTGCGGCGCTGACAGCGGCATAGCGCCGCGGCGCCGCCGGCCTGCGGGTGGCAGGGGCTTGCGCGAGCGCGTTGCTGCCCCAGCACTGCACTTCGCCATCGCCGCGCACGGCGCAAGTGTGCGCGGCGCCGGCACTGATCTGCGCGTAAGTCGGCGGCGCGCCCAGTGGCACGCGAAACGTGCTGGCGAAGACGCTGTCCCTGCCGTTGGAGTCTGCATTCGCGGCCCACACCACGCGCACCTCGCCGCCGGGCAGCACCGTCACGTCGGTCAGAAACTCATCGACCAGCGGCGTGTTGGTGACCTGGTAAATCGTGTTCGTGGCGATGACGTAGATGAAGATGTCTGTCGGGGAGGGTGATGTCGCGCGGTGCGAGAAAGCGATCACGCCCTGGCTGATGCGCGCGTCTGGCGCAAAGCCGACGATCTCGAGCTTGGTTTCTGCGCCGCCGACCAGCGGCTGCCAATAGAGGGCCACTTCGGTCGAAAATTTGCGTTCGGACTTGTAGACGACGACGTTGCCATCGGTGCGGCCGTTGAGTTCCCGGCCGCTTGAGACGACCTGAGCCGCGCCCCAGGCGCCGCCGGAGAAGATCGACTTCTGCACCGAGCAGATCGTGAACGTGAGGTCGCAGCGGTCCCACACCACGGCATTGCCTGCAGGGGCCACCGACGGATTGCTGTTGTTGTCGCTGGTGGGTGTCCCACTCAAGAGAATCGGTGAAGCCAGTGGCGCGCTGATGTCGGCCACCACGATGCCGCCGCCGCCCAAGGCCTGATCGACGACTGCGACGGTGTTGCCGCCGATCGACGACGTGAACCGCTTCGAGCCCACCTGCGGCGCAATCTCGGTGACCGTGCCCAGCGACAAGTCGAAGACCATCAGCGCGTTGCGGTCGACCATCTGGCGGCTGAAGCTGATGCGGTTGCCGGAGATGTTCGGCAGCGTGTCGCCATTGCCCGGGCTCGAATTCGGAATCGGCAGATCGACACCGCTGGTGAAGTTGAAATAGCGCACCACGCCCGAGCCTGGATTGAGGTCGTTATAGGCGGCAATCGAGCCGCTGACATGCGGGTCGGTCTGGTCACCGAGCCCGTTGTTGATGACGATCGTCGTACCCGGCGCCATGCCACCGTTGATCGGCACGATGGCGTGGGCGAGCAGCGGGATGAGCATCGCTGCGGTGATCAAAAAAGTCTTCATCGTCACTCCTGCAAGGGCCTTGCGGCGTGCGTTTCGAGGGTCGACTCGATGCCAACGCGCTGTTGGCCTTGTTACCCGCCGACCAGGTTGAACTCGACCGAAAAGTCCCACACGATGCCGTTCGAGTTCTTCCCGCTGGTCTGCGTAGGCTCGATGTGCGAGGCGACGACATTCCCGTTCACCTCGACCGAGACGTCGAAGTTGAAGCTCGCGGCCCACCGGACGCCAAGTACCGAGAGCACGTTGTACCCATCCTGCATGATCGGTGTCAGGCGGGTTTCGTCATTCAGCGGCTGCCGATGATTCTCGTCATTGCGCACATAAACTTCGTCGCCATTCAGGTACGCGTGAACAGCGTTGTCCGCAGCTCTGCAGACGAGTACGACGTTGTCGGTTCGGGAAATTCTTGCTGCCATTTCAGTCTCCTTGGGGTTTGGGTTTACCGGCCGCCACGGACGGCGCGCGCGAAGTAGCTATCACGCTTGTTGAATGAGACAAAGACTCCAGCGCCCAAGAAGTTGACGTAGTACGCATGGGCTGAGTTGCTTGCGGACGAACTCGACGACCAGTACAGGCTCGCGACCGTCGGCCCAAATATCGGGTCGATGCAGGGCACCGCCGGGCAACCCGGGGCCGCCGCGATGAGAATGCTGCGCAGCTCGCCGATGCTCGGAATTCGCCAGTCGCAGTGCCCCGCAAAACAGGCCGTAGCGGCGCCGTCATTGGGGTGCTTGAGATCGTTGATCCCTTCCAGAAACTCGCTGTAGAGGGTCCCAAGCGGTTCCGCATAGGGCGGGACTGAATTGGTCCAGCTGTAGACGTTGTCCACACAACGCGGGTTGGCCGGCTCCGCGCACGCGAGCTTCTTCTCCCACATCAACCCGGTCGCCGAATCGCAGATCGTGCCGTCGCCTTTGTCGACAAATCGCGGTTGGCCCGGCAGCGCGGCCGGGCAGGTCATCGACGCCGCGATCTGGTTTTGCAGGTCGGTGAGCGATATGCGCTGTGCATGCGCCGGCAGCGCGCCCAAGCTGGCAAGGGCCAGTATCCCTAGACGAATCGTCCGCTGTAGCCTTGTTGCCATGACCTTCTCCAGGTTGAATCTCATGACGCCGATCAGCGACCGCCGCGAACGGCGCGGGCAAAGTGGAACTCCTGCTTGCCGATTTGCCGTTCGGCTCTGGGTGGGAATGTGACGAAAGCAATGCCCCACGCGAAAGGAAGGAAGAAGTTGCTCGCGTCCTGTGTCGATGAAAAGTAGTTGCCCGTGGTGGTCGGATCGAAAATTGGATCGATACAAGGGCCTGCTGCGCAATTTGGAAATTTCACAAGAATGCTTTGAAGCTCGCCCATGGTGGGAATCCGCCAGTCGCAGTGCTGCGCAAAGCAGTTGAACCCCAACACCCCTGAGGAAAGACCATTGAGGGTGCCCAAGAAAAGAGCGAAGAGCGTGCCGTTCGGTTCTGAAACGGCGGGTGACCGACTCCAGTTGTAGGTATTGGCCACACAGCGAGGGTTGTTCGCAATCACTCCGCCACAGTCCAACTTCTTCTCCCACATCAGCCCCGTCGCCGCATCGCAAATCGTGCCGTCGCCTTTGTCGACGAATCGAGCTTGGCCCGGCATTGCGGCAGGGCAGGCGACGGACGCCGCGAGCTGGTTCTGCAGCGCCGCGATCTGGTTCTGCAAGTCCGTCAACGACACCCGCTGCGCTTGCGCCGGCGGTGCGCCCAAGCCCAGGCCCAAACCCAGGCCGACAGCAGCGCAGAGCCCCAACCGAAACCACCACCGAGTCCATTGCGTCAGAGCTCTTGCCATCGCTGTCCCCTGTTTGAATCGGCTGCTGGTGGCGTGAGGCGCTGGCGCCCGAGCGCGCCGCAAGCGCTCAGCCCCAGGATCGCGAGAACCAGCGTCCCGGGCGTTGGCACGCCGATGACGCCGTCGCGCGCAGTGACGATGTCGTCAATGTTGAAAAGGAAGGAGCCGCAGGGGCTGCAGAACGAGCCGATGCTGGTTGTTGAAAAACTGCCCGTGTTGTCGACCAGGCCGAGGAAGAACACGTGGCCGTCGGCCAGGCCAAAGGGCTCTTCGTCGGTGGTCAGCAGCAAGGCGGTGACGCCGCCGACGTCCAGCCTGATGTCGCCATCGAATAGCCTGTCTTTCGAGATGAAGTACATGCCGATGGCACGGGCAGCGGCGAACTCGAGTGCGAAGTCGTCGCCGCTTTGGAACAGGCCGCCGTCATTGGTGCCCAGAAAGTTGGCTGGTGAGGTGGTTCCAAACCCGGTGGCCACGGCGATGGACACTGCGCTGGCGCTGAGCGTGCTGCCGTAGTGGTAGGTGAAGGCGCCCAGGCTTGCGCCGTCAGCAATCGAGGTGCCTGCGGGCGTGCTGTCGAAGTCTTCGCTCGCTGTGCTGATGCCGGGCAGTGCGGCCATGGCGGCGTCGAATGACGCGCGGCTTGTGTAGGCCAGCAAGCCCGCTTGCGCCGCGCCAGCCAAGGCGGTGCAACTCAGCGCCGCGATGGCCATTTTCTGGACGTCAACACTGAACTTGAACTTGAGCATGGAGGTGTCCCGCTGTCGATGCGTTCACTTTGCGCCCCAGCTGCGGCCATTGCACTGATGAAACTCTGAAGAAACCCTGAAATCGCACTCGACCAGGCACTGGCCCGCGCCCTAGCATTGCGCGATGGCACAGACGCACAGCCAGCGCACGGCGGAGTTGGTATTGCCCCAGACAAGCTTTCGCTTCGGCAGGTTCAAGCTGCACCCGGGGCGCGAGCTGCTGCGTGACGGCGTGTCGATCCCGATCGGCCGCATCGCGCTGGATTTGCTCGGTGCGTTGGTGCGAGCGCGCGGCGACCTCGTCACCAAGGACGAGCTGTTCGACGCCGCCTGGCCTGGCGTGGTCGTGGTAGAGAACGCGCTGCACCAGCACATGCATGCGCTGCGCCAAGCGCTTGGCGATGATGCGGGTCTGGTCGCCACCGTCGCACGGCGCGGCTACCGCTTCTTGGGCCGCAGCGAGGAGATTGACGGCGCGCAACGCGGCATGCCAGCGTCGATGCCGTCGCCCCTCGCGCCACTCATCGGCCGCGACGCGGAACTGCTGACCATTGACGAACTGCTGGGCAGGCAACGCTGCCTGACCCTGCTCGGCCCCGGGGGCGCAGGCAAGACTCGTCTGGCGCTAGAGATCGCGCGACGTTGGGTCGGCCGTGGCGCTGCGGCAGCACGTTGGGTCGAACTGGCCGGCATCACCGACTCGAATGGCGTTGACGATGCCATCGCGGCGGCCTTCGGCGTGACAGGCCTGTCAGGCCCAACCAGCCTGGCGCCCTTGGCCAGGGTCCAACAGCTGCTGCGTGACACCAGCGCACTGCTGGTGCTGGACAACTGCGAGCACGTGGTCGATGCCTGTGCATCGGCCGCGCTCGCGCTGCTGCAGACCAACGCCGGGCTGCGCGTGCTGGCCACGAGCCAATGCCCGCTGGGCATCTCGGGCGAACATCGGATCCGTGTGTCGATGCTGGGCCTGCCATCCGTGGGCACCCAGGATCCCGGCGACATTGCGGCAGCGCCCGCGGTGCAACTGCTGCTGGCGCGGGTGGGTGAATGTGGTTCGCAGCTCAGCATCGACGCGGACGGTCTGCGCGACGCCGCCGCGCTGTGTCGGCAGCTTGACGGCAATGCACTGGCGATCGAACTGGCCTCGGTGCATGTGGCCGCGCTCGGCCTGGCGGCCACCCGGGCTGCGCTGGTCGATCACTTCCACTTGTTGACGGGTGGGCCGCGCGAGGCGCTGCCCAAGCACCGGTCGCTGGACGCGATGATCGACTGGAGCCACGCGCTCTTGTCCGGCGAACAGGCTGTCGTGTTTCGTCGGCTCGCGGTGTTTGCAGGTGGGTGGACCCTCGACGCCGCCCGCGCCGTGGCCGGCAGCGCAGCGCAAGACGGTATCGACGTCGCGAGCCGGTTGACCGAACTGGTCGAACGATCCTTGGTTGCCAGCGAAGGCTCGACACAATCGCCGCGGTTTCGCATGCTCGAAGCGCAACGCTGTTTCGCACTTGAAAAGCTGCGGGCCAGCGGCGAGAGCGGCCCCTGCCTCGCAGCGCACGGCGAATACTTCGCCGCGCTGTTCGAGGCCAGCTACCGCGAATGGGACGCCATGCCCGACGACCGTTGGCTCGCACGTTACGGGCCCGAGCGCGACAACCTGCGCGCAGCCATCCGATGTGGCCTCTCGGGCGCCCTGCCGTCGCTGGCCGCGCGCTTGGTGGGCTCATCGATCTGGCTCTGGCGCGCCACCGGCGCCGTGCTCGAACTTCAGCAATGGCTGCAACACCCCGCGCTGCAAGCCGCTGCGCCATGGTGCGGCGAAACCAGGGCGAGACTGGCGCTGGCGCAGGCCTACAGCCTGCACGCCATGTCCAGCGAATCATTCAGCGTGCAGGCGGCCGCGGCACATGCCGTCGTGACCTTCAACGCCAGCCCGGACATGCTGGGCGCGGCGAATGCGCTGCTCTGCCTTGCATCAGCTTTTGCACAACTCGGTGACACCCTGGCGCACCTGGCCTGCCTGGCGAAGATTGAAGTGCTGCTGGGCGAGCACCGACACGGCAAGACCTATGCTTGGTACTGTGGGTCACACGCCTGGGCGGCGCAGTTGTCGGGTGACTTGCCTGCCGCGCTGAACTGGGTCGCGCGTTCGCGCGATGCCTTTGGCGGCAGCGGTGCCTGGCATGGCGAGACGCGCGCGATGTTGCACCTGGCCGACCTGCAGCTTGCGGCCAATGATGCCGAGCAGGCCATCGCGACGGGCCGCGAGTGTTTGGCCAGGCTGCAGGGTGGGCTGCATCGCAACGACCTCGGTCGCGCGCTGGCCAACCTCGCGGCCGCGTGGTTTGCAAGAGGCGATCTCGACCAGGCCGCAAGCCACTGGGAGCAGGCGCTGCAAGAACTCCGCGGGCTCGACTTCAGCTATTGGGTCTTCGAGCACATTGCACTGCTCGCGATCGCGCAAGGGCGCGACGCAGACGCGGCTCGAATGCTTGGCTACGCAGACTTTCGTTATGCGCAGCTGCACAAAGGCAAGCGCGTGCAAAACGAGCAGCGCGCCCATGATCAAGCGATGGCGCACCTGCGCTCGCGTTACTCGGTAGACGCCTTGACGCAGTTGTTGGCAGCCGGCGCCGACGCGACGGAAGACAACATGGCCACTATCGCGCTGCGGCCAGATCCTGCGCCGCAAAGCTGATGGCCACAAGTCGTTGCTGACACGTCGCGGCACGCTGCGCGCGCTGCGGTGTCATGGTTGGATTTGACTCACCGCGAACTCGGGACGAAAGCAGGGGCAGGACATCAAACATGCGAATCGCCATCACAGGCACCGGCGCGGTCGGCGGCTAATTCGGCGGGCTGGCCACCAATGCCGCGCTCACCAGCTTGCTGCGCCTGCCCGCAGGGCAAGGAACAAGCTTCGCGTCGCGAGCGCTCAATATTGGGGCAGGCAGCAGGTCGAACCACCCGAGGTTGGACTACTTCTTGCCAAACGCCAGAAGCAAGCCACCGACAACGACCGCAGCGACTCCGGCCCAAAGTGGAACGTTTATTGATTCTTTCTGCTTCACGGAGAGCTCGACAGACCCGATCTTGACCGCGCTGCTGTCCTTCGTGTATGAAAAGCCTCCGAACGCCAGCGCGAGCGCTCCACCAACGATGAGGATCAGACCAACGAGTTTGGCTGGGTTCACAAAGGCTCCAGAAGTTGAGCGCCAAGTGTGCCACGAGGGTGGGGCTGCGCGTCATCCACCAGTCCGACCAGGGCAGCCAGTACGCCATCGGGACGCGAGGGTCAAGCGGCGCGAGAGGCGCGAGGGGCGCGAGGGGCGCGAGGGTCAAGGGCGCGAGGGTCAAGTCTTGCTTCTTGCCTCAAGCCGCTCGACCGCCGCACGCGCGGTGACGATGGGGATACCCTGGTAGCTGCCCAGGGGCAAGAGATCGCGCTTGTCGCCCGAGGCGATGAGATCGGCCTGGCTGGCCTGAATCTCCGCTTCGACCTCATCCTCTGACACCAGCGGCAGGTTCAAGGCATCGAGCCTGGCCAGCCCATCTGTGAGCCGCTGCGCCGCTGCGGCGCGTGCCTCGCACTGGCTCAGGAATTCCACAAAGTCCACCCCCTCGGCCACGCGGCTGGGTGGCAGCTTTTTATGCCGCTCGATCATCTGAATCACGAACTTCGACTGCAGCTTTGGCAAAAACGCTGATGCGCTCCGACAGTGCCGACGCCGCGCTTCACTCTTGCGGCCAACGCTCGCATCTTGACTCGCGTGAGATGCCTGTGCCAGCGAATGCTCCACCTGTCCTCAGGCGTGACGAACCCGATCTGTCGCTTGGGCGGACCGGGCTGCGTCATGAGTTCGCGCAGTGCATCGAACACCTGCTTGAGGTGGCTTTTGGGCCAGCACTGAGCGCTGGCCCCGCGCTGCGCATTCAGCCCGGGCTCAATCGGCGCTGCCTTTTTCGGCCAAAGCCTTCAGTCGTTTGAACTGCATGGCCAGAACACCGTCCGCAGGCGCGGCGAGCTTGTCCAGCGCGGCATCGGCGTTGCCAGAGACACGGTAGGTCAAACGCAAGAAATGCTTGCCCTCGATGGTGCCGGTGACGATGGTGAGCACAGCGTTCACAGCCAGCTCTTGCAAGGGGCCGAGGCTGGCGTTCAATCGCAGCACACGGCCCGGCTGCACAAAGAGCACATGGCCATGTTGTACAGACTGTGCGTCGCCCGAACGTTCGCTCCAACGCTCACACCAACAACCACCCGCTTGCAAGTCAATGCTCATGTTGGCGGCGTTGCCCGAGTACGAATGCTGGCCACTCCACCAACGAGGCACTTGGGCCATGGCTCGCCACATGTCAGCAGGTGGCACCGAGATCTCATCTCGAAAGTTAACAACAAAACCGCTGGGCGAAACTTGGCTGGTCTCAGCTGGACTGCTGGTCACGATGGCCGTCAGGGTAAGCGCGACGGCTGCGGACCTGGTGGCAAACCGAATTGTCATGATGAAGTTACTCAGGTGGTTTGTTAATTTCTCGGAGCTGCCGCGCCACGGCTTTGCCGACATCAAATTCGGCGCGTCGCCGCGCGATCTCTTCGCCGCTCAGGCGCTCGATGTTGCAGTAGTCCAGCTTCCATTCGTCGCTATCGCTCCAACGCAAGGGCGACACCGCAGTGCATCGCGCCGCCTTGGCCGAGTGCAACAGGTTCAACGCCATCTCAAGCGTTAACTTCTGCGATGCGGCGTCATGCGGCTTGCCCGCGCCGTTGCCCAGCGGAAAGTCTGAAAACATCAGTCGCGGCACACCCACGTGTTCGACGATGTCGCGCGCGTTGCCCATCACCACGGTGGCGATGCCTGCGGCTTCCAGCGCCCGCGCCGTCAGGCTCAGGGTTTGATGGCACACGGGACAGTTGGGCACCAGCAGGGCAGCGTCAGCGCCGTCAGCGATGCAGCGCGCCACGATCTCGGGGGCGTCCACCGTGATCGTCGTGGCTTGGCTGCGGTTGGTGGGTGCGCCGTGCAATCGCGGCGCCACGCTGCCAATGCGGCCCTGCGCGGCGCCATCACGCAGGGCCACCAAGGGAAAGTAGCTGCGCGGGTCGGCTGCTGTGGTGTGCTGGCGGTCAATGGCGACGTGGGAGATGCGCAGGTCGTGGTCCAGCGCAGCGTCCAGCGAATACACGCTGTAGAACTTGGCGACCGCGTTGTAAGGCGCCCCTGGGCCTTGCTCACCTTTGCCCGGCTGAAACGGCGCGGCCGTGGTGATCAGCGCCACGCGGCACTGCCGCAGTGGTTTTGTTAACGTTTGAAATGGCACTGCGTCAAAGTGCGCCCACTCGTACGGCGCGCCGTAGCCCAGGGCCTGGTAGTAGCTGCGCAGCCGGGCAAGGTATGGGATGGGCGGGTTGCCCAAGCTCATGATCGCGGTCTAGCTTGGGTCAAACGTTAATAAAACGGGCATCAATCAAACATGTCCGGCTGAGTCTCGATCAGTTGGCCCCAGATGGTTTGAAAATGCAACCATCCGATGTATTCGCTGCCCACATGCTCGCGACCGTAGCGAGCACGTTCGGGCGGGACCAGGCGAGGCGCCATGCCGCTGGCGTCCACAGCCAGTTGCTGCTGGCAACAGCGCTCCAGCGCAATAAACCAAAACGCGGCAGCCTCGATGCTGTGGCGGCTGGCCGTGAGCAGGCCATGGTTTTGGTGGATGGCGGCGCGCACACCCTTGAAAGCATTTGCCACCTTGTGCCCCGCCTGCACTTCAACCGCCACTTGGCCGGCTTTGTCGCCGATCACCACATGGTCCTCAAAAAAGGCGCAGGCGTCTTGCGTGATGGGTACCAGCGGCTTGCCTAAAGCGGCGTAGGCCGTGCCGTACACCGTGTGGGCATGGCACATGGCCACGATGTCGGCGTGCGCTTCATGCACGGTCGCGTGCAACACAAACCCAGCGCGGTTGATGGCGTGGCGGCCCTCGACAACACGGCCTTCGTGGTCTGCACAAATGAGGTTAGACACTTTGACTTGCGCAAAGTGCACGGCCATGGGGTTGGTCCAGTACAGACCGGGGTCCTCCGGGTCACGCACAGTGAGGTGGCCGGCAAAACCGTAATCAAACCCCTGTAGGGCAAAGGCCCGGCAAGCGCCAACGAGGCGCTCCTTGATGTGCTGGCGCTGTTGCGTCGCGTTGGTGAAGGTCGGCAAATCCGGGAAGATCAGGCCAGGTTGTTCGGGCTGATAGACCGATATGCGGTCGTCGGCGACGAGCTTGTACTGAGTTGAGGTTCGCAGGGCTTCAGGCATCGCGGTTTCCGTGGGTGATCTGCGCAAGCTGGATTTTGTCTTGTTCGGCATCAAAGTGTGGCAGTTGACCGTTTGGCGTGAGCTTGCGCACAGTGTCTTCACCATCACCACATCACAACGACGGGACTCGGGATGGGCGAATGCGCTGTCGAGTGTGAAGTTCAGCCGATGGTCATGAGGCTCGCATTACCCCCCGCCGCCGCTGTATTGATGCTGAGGGACCGTTCGATCAACAGTCGCTCCAGCGGCAAGTCTTGGGCGCCATCGTTGGTTGCCGTGACATTGACGATGGGACCGGGGCGTTCGGCAAGAACCTTGAGCAAATCTTGCAGTTGACCAGCGCTGCCGTGGTGCAGCACGGCGTCAAAGTGCACGGCGCTGCTGCGCCAGTCTTGCGCCAGTGAAACCCTCTCTTTTGCGGCCTCGGGCAAGTTGGCCCATAACGCGCGATGGGCGGCGGGCCACACGGCGCGACTGCCAGCAGCCAGCACGGCAGCCAGTTGCGTCAGCAGATGGGTCTGCGGTTGCGTCCTCGGTTGGGTCTGCGGTTGCGTCTGCGGTTGGGTCATCAAATGCGTGGCGTCGTCGTCCGAGACCAAGCACAGCACCGCGTCGCGCGCACGTAGGCCATACAGGTTGGCTTCGCCTGTGGGGCCGGGCAAGTGGCGCCACGCCGTGTTGGGCGCTTGTATTTGAAAGCGCGCGCAGACCTTGACCAAAGCCGGATTGCCATGGCTTTGCGCCCACTGCGCCAAGGCGCGGTGGGCGGTCTGGGCCTCGATGGCATCAGCAGATTCCGCCCAGCCACGCACAGGAGGCGGGCCTTCGGTGCCCGCGTCATCGACGGCAAGGCGCGCGGCGTCAGCGGGACAAGAACTTAACAATCGAAGCAAGTAAAGCGGCCCGCCCGCCTTGGGGCCCGTGCCTGACAGCCCTTCACCTCCAAAAGGTTGCACGCCCACCACCGCGCCCACGATGTTGCGGTTGGCGTACAGGTTGCCGGCATGCGCGGTGTGCACCACTTGCGCCAGAGTCTCGTCAATGCGCGTGTGCACGCCCATCGTCAGTCCGTAACCTGTGGCGTTAATCTGCGCCAGCAAGTCGGGCAGCTCGGCGCGGTCGTAGCGCA
>JAYVRO010000457.1:0-3723 GCA_043776165.1 Rubrivivax sp.
AGCGTCGTAGTACAGGGCGTACACCTCTTCGCGTGTGGCCGGGCTGATGTAGCGTTTTTTGGGCCGCGCGTTTTCGTCGTTCACGCGTTTTTCAATCTCAGCCAGCAATCGCAACAACTGGCGACGGCGCTCGTCTTGCTCCAGCTCTATGGGCGTGCCGCCTTCCCGCCGGGGGTCGGGCGGAGGCAGCTGTGCGATCTCGCGTCGTATTTGCGCCAACAACTGTTGCTGCTGCTCTAGCAACTGATCAATGCGCTTGCGCGACTCTTCTGTGGCTTCACCCATCTGCACGGTTTGCGCCGATGGCAGTGGCGATGTGGCGCGGCCTTTTGCGGCGTCGCCGCCGCCTGCCAAGCGGGCTTGCGCGATGGCCTGCGCCTTGGTGGGCGCTTCTTCAGATTTGGCGTTGACGAGGATGACTTCCAAGGGCGTGTCGGTGAACACCCGGTTGAAGGCCTCGGGGTTGACGAAGCGAAAGCCAAAGAGCGCTGCATGCAGCGCCGCCGAGACCAGCAGCGCCCAATGCAAAGGGGTCAGGCGCCGCCAGTCCATCGCGATGTCAAGGCCCAAGTCAAACGGCCGTTGCCGAGCTTGCAACAGGGCTTTGCGCGACATCGGCAGCGGTGGGTTCGTCGAGCTCAATGGCCAGGGTCAGTGCGCCGGTGTTCTCCAACTCGTCATCACCTTCGGCGTCGGTAGTTTGTTCGGTGCTTGCCGCGCCATCGGTGTCGTCAATGCGCGCCAACAACTGTGTGTGTAGTTCAAGCGTCAATAAGTCCATGCCTGCGATGCGCACGCGAACAAGGGCGCCACGCGGCAGGTTGTCGGTGCCTGGCACATGGAACACCAGAGGCAAGTTTTGCGCACGCACCATGCCGCCTTTCATCACGGCCGCTTCCAGTTCGGTGGAGCCGCTTTGTGCCAGCCAGCGCAGCGTCCAATAGCGCTCAATGCCATTTTGGAAATCGTTGTAGGCGCCGTAGGCCGTGTCGAAGTTGGAGATGACAGCAAAAAGCGTCGCGTCCTTGGCGCGAAAGGGCGCGGCCAAAGCGGCCGTGCGCCCCTGTTTGGCGCAGGCAATGATCTGCCATTGGTTGAGCAAATCCACGTAGCGCCGCAATGGGGACGTGGCCCATGTGTACTGAGCCACGCCCATGCCGGCATGCGGCGCGGGGCGGGTGCCCATGCGCACCTTCACGCCAGGCAACAAACTCGCCTGGCTGCGGTAAATGCCTGGCACAGAATGTTCAGCAATCCAGCCGCCCCAGTGGCTGTTGGCCAAGATCATGGCCTCGGCCACGATCAGGTCCAGCGGCGCGCCTCGTTGGCGGGTACTGATTTGCACTTGCTCGCTGCCATCGGGCTCGCTGGTATGGCCCACCAACTTGAAGTTGTAATCAGGGCGGTTGAAGGTCTCTGGTTTGCCGCGCGCCACTTCGCGTTGTGCTTTCAAAGTGTTGGCCAAGCGGAAAGCAAAGGCCAACTCAGGTGCAAACGCGTAGTCGGCCGGTGCGTCGCCTGAGAGTGAGGCGGCAGTCACCGTCGCATCAAGCTGGTCATGTCGAAGGTTGGCGGCGATGGGCACTCGCTCGATGCGTGTCTCGGTGCCCAGCACGCCAAGAGTGGCTTCGTCAAAACGCACGTACAAGCTGATGGCAGGGCAATCACGTCCGGCCATCAAGGTGTAGGCCTGCACCACCTCGTCGGGCAGCATGGTGAGCTTCCAACCGGGCATGTAGACGGTGGACATGCGTTCGCGCGCCACCACGTCAACCGGTGAATCAGGGGCGATGGCCAATCCCGGCGCGGCAATGTGAACGCCAAAAGTCACGATCCCGCTGCCCAGGCCTTGCACTGACAGCGCGTCGTCAATTTCAGTGGTGGCTGAATCGTCAATCGAAAAGGCCTGCACGCTGGCCAGTGGCAAGTCTTCTTTGATGGGTGGTGCGGCCAACGCGGGGAAGCCCGTGCCCTTGGGGAACTGCTCAAACAAGAAGCGGCGCCAGTGGAATTGGTACTCACTGCTGATGGCGCCTGCGGCTTTGAGCAAATCCAGCGGCGCGCGCTGGGAGCGCTTGGCCGCTTCGACCACGGCTTTGTATTCGGGCGCGTTTTTGTCGGGCTTGAAGAGGATGCGGAAGAGCTGCTCGCGCACATTGGCAGGGCAGTTACCGGCCACCAAATCGACAGTCCAGTGTTCAATTTGCTCCAGCAGTTTTTTCTTGCGCTCGATGCCCAAGAGCGCGGCTTTCACCGTCTCTTCGGGCGCCTTTTTGAACATGCCCTTGCCTGCGCGACGAAAATAATGTGGCGCTTCAAAAAGACGAAATAGGGCGGCCGCCTGTTCGGCGGGTCCGGCCTTGGCGCTGAAGTAATCACGCGCCAAGTCGGCAAAACCAAACTCAGTGTCGGGTGCAAATTCCCAGGCCAGATCGAGATCGATCTCTTGCGCCAGTTGTGTGGCCCGCGCGATGAGCTCGACAGGCGCGGGCGCGTCGAACTTCAACATCACGTTGGCGGCTTTGACCTTCACGCGTTTGCCCGAATCCAGCTCCACTTGCACAGAGCTTTCAGCCTCGGACATCACGCGGCCAGCGAGGAATTTGCCAGCATCGTCGAACAGTGCGTACATGGACGGCATTGTCGCTGGCACCAATCGAGTCCCCTGGTCTCAAACCGGGGGCAAAATCCGCGCCACTTCGGATTTGCGTCAGGGCCGACATCATGACGACACCACGCTTTGTTTCACCTTTCCAGATCGGCGCGGTGGCCGCCGCCGCACTGTGGCTGGTCGGTTGCGCCACACCAGCGGCGATATCACTGCCCTCGCCAACCGGCACGGCAACTGCGCCCGTGATGGCCGCGGTCGCTGGGCAGGCACCCGTGGCTTCTGCCAACGCCGCAGCGGCGCCCGCTTCGTCAGCGTCAGGTCCCGCGCGTGCCGCACCGCCTGATCCCACCGCACCCAAGCCTTTTGCGGAAGTGGCCAAAGACGCCAAGCGCCAAGACGGTTTCATCCCCCTGTGGCGCAAGGACGAAAAGGTCTGGCTGGAGATCACACCCGAGATGTTTGGCAAACCGTTCTTGCTCTCGGTCAACGTCAGCAGCTCCGTCGGAGAGCGCGGCTTGCACGCCAGCGCGATGGGCCCCGTGTGGTCGGTGGAGTTCCGCCGTATCGGCAATCAATTCCAGTTGATTGCACGCAACATGGCCCATCGTGCTGACCGGGACCCCGCCATGCAACGGGCAGTGCGTGACAGCTTCAGTGACAGTTTGCTGGCGTCGGGCACGGTGGCCAGTGCGGCGCACCCCGAGCGCAAATCGGTATTGCTGGACGCGAGTTTTTTACTGGGCGACTTGGCGCGCTACAGCACCGAGCTGGAAGTGGCTTTTCGCATGCCCTTCGCGCCCGATCGGGCCAATTCATTTTTTGAGTCCACGCGTGCCGAAGCGGGCCTGACCACGCTGCAAGGCCGCGTGCATTACGCCGTGCCGCGCATCAGCGCGCCGCCACTCATGCCGCCTGGAGCGCCTGCCCCTCTGACGCCACCGCCGCCCCAAGCCACACCTGACCCGCGAAGCCTGTTCGTCGGATTCAGCTACAACTTGCGCGCCCTGCCAGAACAACCCATGGCGCCACGCCTGGCCGACCAGCGTGTGGGGTACTTCGTGAACAACTTTGTCGACTATTCAGATGACTTGCGCTTGAACAGCCGCGTGAGT
>JAYVRO010000458.1:0-13092 GCA_043776165.1 Rubrivivax sp.
GGCCTCTCGGGTATCAGCGTGGCGGGCGGCATGGTGAAGATTGGCGCCATGACCACGCACGCCGATGTGGCGGCTAGCAAAGAGGTGGCTGCGGCCATCCCGGCGCTGGCCGACCTGGCCAGCAAGATTGGTGACCGCCAGGTGCGCCACCGCGGCACCCTCGGTGGCAGCCTGGCCAACAACGACCCTGCTGGGTGTTACCCGGCTGCCGTGTTGGGCCTGGGCGCCACCATCCACACCAACACGCGCGACATCAGCGCCGACAACTTCTTCAAGGGCCTCTATGAGACGGCCTTGAACGAGGGCGAAGTCATCACGGCCGTGAGCTTCCCCGTGCCCAACAAGGCTGGATGGCAGAAGTTCAAGCAGCCCGCGTCGCGCTTTTCATTGGTGGGTGTTTTTGTCAGCAGCGGCCCACAAGGCGTGCGCGTGGCCGTCACTGGCGCGGGTGCCTGTGTGTTTCGCAGCGCACCGCTCGAAGCTGCGTTGAGCGCCTCCTGGGCAGGTGCTTCGTGTGACGGCGTGAAGGTCAGTGCCGATGGCCTGAACACCGACTTGCACGGCTCAGCCGCGTACCGCGCAGCGCTGATACCGGTGTTGGCCAAGCGCGCGGTGGGTTGAAAGTTCGCAAGCGATGACTGCAGCGCCAGACAACATCGACCAAACCCTGTCTGGCCTGCTGGCGCATGACTACATTGCCGACCGCGCCCTGGCCACCAGCGTCTTCCTGGCGCTGAAGCTGCAACGCCCGCTTTTTCTGGAAGGCGAACCCGGCACGGGCAAGACCGAGATTGCGCGCACCTTGGCAGCCATGCTGGGGCGCCCGCTGATTCGCTTGCAGTGTTATGAAGGTTTGGACCTCGCTGGTGCTGCGTATGAATGGAATTACGCGCGGCAGATGATGGAGATCCGGCTCGCAGAATCCGCAGGCACCGCGCCCGAGTCACGTGAACAGTTGGCCGGCAATTTGTTCAGTGAGCGTTTCCTGACTCGACGCGCGCTCTTGCAAGCCATCGACCCGGCGCAAGCTTTGCCGCCGGTGCTGTTGATCGATGAGCTCGACCGTGCTGACGAGCCCTTCGAGGCCTTTTTGCTGGAAGTGCTCTCTGACTTCCAAATCACCATCCCCGAGCTCGGCACGGTCAAGGCCATCACGCCGCCTATCGTCATCCTCACCTCCAACCGCACCCGTGAAGTGCACGACGCCGTGAAGCGTCGCTGCCTCTACCACTGGGTGGGCTTTCCCGACGCCGCCCGTGAGCTTGAGATCGTGCGCCTGCGTGTGCCCGACGCTGGCCCCGCATTGGCGCGCCATATCGTGGCCTTTGTGCACAAGCTGCGCGAGATCGAGCTCTACAAGCTGCCAGGCATCGCCGAGACCATCGACTGGGCGCGCGCGCTCTTGGCGCTGGACGCCGTGGTGCTCGACCCCGCTTTGGTCAGCTCCACCTTGGGCGTGTTGCTGAAGTACCAAGACGACATCGCCAAGATGCAGGGCAGCGAAGTTGCCGCCCTGCTGCAAAGTGCGCAAGACATGGCGCGCTTGCGTGCTTGAACCCGACTGATTGCGTTTGATCCTGTTTGAGCCCACTCCGACCAGGGCAACCAGGTCAGCCAGCTCAGACGCCCAACGTTAACCTTCCATGCTAGTAGCCACCCACAGCGCAGGGCGCCTGGCGGAAAACGTCATGCACTTTGTGCGCGTTTTGCGCGCCGCAGGTTTGCCCTTGGGCAGCCAACATGTGCAGCTGTGCCTGCAAGCCCTGCAGGTGGTGGGGCTGGAAAGCCGGCAAGACTTTCACACTGTGCTGGGCGCTTGTTTGGTGAGCCGCGTTGAGCAGCAACTGTTGTTTGATCAAGCGTTCGACATCTTCTGGCGCGACCCCGACCTGGAAGGCCGCATGCGCGCCATGCTCTTGCCTAAAGTGCAACTGCAACCCGGCGCGCTGCCCGCCCCGGCACAAAACCGTCGCCTGGGTGAAGCGCTCTTTCCGCACCAAGCCCATCAGCCCCCCTCGCAGCCTGATTTGCCCGAGCAAATAGAGATCGACGCGGAGCTCACCTGGAACGACAAAGAGCGCTTGCACAAGGCTGATTTCGACACCATGAGCGTGGACGAATGGAGCCAAGCCAAGCGCTTGATGAGCCAGATGCGCGTGAACCTGGAAGCCATCATCACGCGCCGCCAACGCCGTGCCGCGCGCCCGGGCCGCCTGGACTTTCGCGCCACACAACAAGCCATGGCGCGCCACGGCGGTGAACTGTGGGACCTGCGCTGGCGCGCCCCGACCACCCAGCCCGCGCCCTTGGTGCTGTTGGCCGACATCTCGGGTTCGATGAGCCGCTATTCACGCATGCTTTTGCACTTTGCCCATGTGCTGGCGCAGGCTCACACGCATGTGGAGAGCTTCGTGTTTGGTACACGGCTGACGCGCACCACCCGCCTGATGGCGCAGCGCGACCCTGACCTTGCCGTGGCGCAAGTGGTGCGCGCGGTGGACGACTGGTCGGGTGGCACACGCATCACCACCAGCCTGCACGAGTTCAATCAACGTTGGGCCCGGCGCGTGCTGAGCGGCAACGCCACGGTGCTGCTCATCAGTGATGGCTTGGAACATGGCGACACACAACAGCTGAGTTTTGAGATGGAGCGACTGCACAAGAGCTGTCGCCACCTGATCTGGCTCAACCCCTTGCTGCGTTTTGACGCCTTTGAGCCGCGCGCCGGTGGCATCCGCGCCATGCTTGGCCATGTAGACCGTTTTTTGCCCACGCACAATCTGCACAGTCTGGCCGAGTTGGCCGACGCGCTGGCCCAGCCCAAAAATGCCGCCCGCCGCACGGCCCGGCGCGCAAGAACACTCGCCACCGTGCAATCTTAACTTTCGACATCACACAAAATGCAACTGACCAGCACACAAGACTTGCCCGTGGGCCAAGCCCAGGCCTGGGAAGCGCTGAACGACATCGATCTGCTGCGCAGCGCCATCCCTGGCTGCGAGAGCATCACGCCCACGGGCGAGAACCAGTACGAGTTACTCGTCACCGCTTCGGTGGGCCCCGTGAAAGCCAAGTTCAAAGGCAAGCTGCGGCTGGACAACATCAATCCGCCCACGTCGTACACGATCTTTTTTGAAGGCCAAAGCGGCGCCGCAGGCCATGGCAAAGGCAACGCCGAGGTGCGTTTGGAGGCTCTTAGCCCCCACCAAACCACCCTGCACTACACGGCGCGAGCCAGCGTGGGCGGCAAGTTGGCGCAGATCGGCTCACGACTGGTGGACATGGCGGCGCAAAAAATGGCGGCCGACTTCTTTGCAGCTTTTAATGCCCGCTTACAGGAGCGCTACGCCGTGGTGACCTTGCCGGTGGAGGTGTCGGTGGCCGCAACAACCAGCATCTGGGGGCGATTCATGGCCTGGTTGCGGCGCTTGTTTGCATAGGGGCACAGGCGACAGAAGTCTTGGCCTGCGCCAGGGCGTGCTTGGTCACGGCCTGGCGCCAAAAAGTCCCTGTTCGCGCAACGCCTGCACGGCCTGCGCATCCAGGTTCAAAAGTGTCTGCAATACCTGCGCCGTGTCTTGCCCCACGCTCGACACCGACGCGCCCATGCGCGACGCGCTGCCTGACAACTGCCAAGGCGCATTGATGCCGGTGAACTGGCCGCCCCCATCGCTGACCTGCGCAAAGAGACCGCGCTGCTTCAAGTGCTCGTCATGCAGGGCGTCAGCAGGGTCGTTGTAGGGCGCGCAAGGCACACCAGCGGCTTCCATGGCTTGCACGATGTGCGCCACAGTGCGGGTGCACGTCCACTGTTCGAGCACTTGCAACAAGCTGGCCCAGTGCACGCTGCGTGAAGGCACGGTGGCAAAGCGCGGGTCGTCACGTAAGGTCGAAAGTTGGGTTACATCGCACAGGTTGTGGTGGTTGCGTTGGGTCAGCGGCACGATCATCACGTCGCCATCCAATGCGGCCACCGGCCCATACGCGGCGCGCGCCGTTTTGACGGGGAACTGTGCCTCTTGCATCTCGTACACCAGCAAGTTCAACATGCAATCCATCAGGGCCACGTCGACCTCTTGACCCAGCCCCGTGCGCGCGCGCTGCACCAAGGCCGCCTGGATGCCACCAAAGGCGAATATCGCGCCCAGCAGATCAGCCACAAAGAGGGCCGTGGGGGCTGGCCGGTCACGGTCGCCCGCGTACTTGGCCAACATGCGCTCAAATCCACTGGCAGCCTGCACCACCATGGCGTAGGCGGCTTTCTCGGCGTTGGGCCCCGTTTGTCCGTGGCCTGAAATAGCGCAGTAAATGAGGCGTGGGTTGAGCGCGCGCAAAGTGCCGGCATCCAAACCCAAACGCGCCATCACGCCGGGGCGAAAGTTCTCCAGCACCACGTCGGCCTGCAGCACCAACTGTTTGACGATGGCCACGGCCTCGGGGTTTTTGAGGTCCAGCACCAGGCTCTTTTTGCCCGCGTTGAGTTGGCCGAAGTAGGTGCTGCAGCCGCCGCGCAGTGGTTCGCGCTGGCGCATGTCGTCACCCTCGGGTGACTCGATCTTGATGACCTCGGCGCCCAGGTCAGCCAATAGCCGACCGCAGTAGGGGCCCGCGATCATGAGGGTGAAGTCGAGCACACGAATGCCGCTGAGCGCGCGCTCGCCAGGGGTTGGGCTGATGGGTGTGTTGGTCATGTTGCGATGTTGCTCCTGCGCTTCAAAAGTGCATGGCCACCGCGCTGCTCACGCGGTAGTCGTCCTCCACCACGGGCATCCAATGCCATTTGTCGAAGGTGGTGCAAGGGTGCGAGATGCCCAAGCCGATGCGTTCACCTACGACGGGTGCTGCGGTGTTGTCGGCGCTGTCCCAGCGCAAGTAAGCATGCTGGTCGTTCAAACCTGTGATGTGCCAACTGCTGGGCACCGCACCGGTGGTCAATGCACCACGTTGTGCGCGGGCAAAGGGGATGGGCATGGTCACGTCAAAGGAAATATCGCGCCGGCCCACGGCCAGAATGGCCAGGCCGGGCTCAGGCTGTGACTGAACATGCGCCCACACTTCCAGCGCACTTTGCAGCCCCTCGCGCTCAGCGCAGCCACAGCGTGCGTTCACCGCGCTGACCAGACGTTTGTAGTGGCCATGGTCGTGCGTGACATAACAGCCCGAACGCAAGAGGCCCAACACGGGTTTGCTCAAGCCCGGCCTGAGACGCGCGGCGACCAGATCGAACACGGCTGAACCACCCGCCGAAAACAACACCTCGGACGCGTCGAACAATTGCTCGGCGTCGGCCCACTGGGCCAGTGCTTGGGCGCGATCCATCAAGGCCTTGACACAGGACGCGTCATGTTCGGTGTTGCCTTGAATGTTCAAACCTTCATAACACTCGATGCCGACAAAGCGCACCGCCGCGCTGCTGTGCAGCTGCTGCGCCAAGGCCTTGGCCTCAGCGTCACCACGGCAGCCGGTGCGGCCACCGTCCACGCCGATTTCCAACATCACCTCAAACGTTAGGCTTTGAGGATGTGCGGCAAACCAGGTGTCGATCAAGATCAGTTGCGCCAACGAATCGACGAGAAACACGATGCGCAAGTCCTCATGGTCGCGCAGCAAATACTGGATACCGGCCAAATCAGCGTCGGCAACAACCTGGTTGGCGATGAGCGCGCGGCGCACGCCGGCCACCACGCCCACGGCCACCTGGTGCACCGTGGCGAAAGTGATGCCCCAGGCGCCTGCGTCAAGCTGGCGGCGAAATAACTGCGGCGACATGCTGGTCTTGCCATGCGGTGCCAGCGCCACACCCCAGGCCCGCACCTGGGCTTGCATCCATGCCAGGTTGTGCTCGAGTGCCTCGCGTTTGATGACAGCCAAAGGCAGCGGCAGGTCGCCCGCCAAGATGTTCCAGCCTAACGCGCCCACCTCGCTGGCAAGCACAGGCGCGTGGCCACGTGGAAAGCCTTTGAAGTGCTCGGTGAGTGTGAAGTCGATTGTTAACTCTGGGTCCATGGTCTGCATCGCGCCATCACAGCGCCCTTTTCAACGTCGAGTCCAACAAGTCGCGCGGGCTGTTGGCGACCAACGCGCCGCCCTCAATACGACTTCGGCAATCCGAGCACTTTCTCGGCGATGAAGGACATGATGAGCTGCTCGGTGACGGGTGCGATGCGTGTGATGGTCACTTCGCGCAGCAGTCGCTCGACGTGGTATTCCTTGGCATAGCCAAAACCACCATGGGTCATCACGGCGGTTAAAGCGGCGTCGTAACCCGCGCGCGCGCCCAGGAATTTGGCGGCATTGGCTTCGGCGCCGCAGGGCTGTTTTTGGTCGTACAGCCAAGCCCCTTTCATGACCATGGCCCAGGCCGCTTCCAGGGCCATCCAGCGTTCGGCCAAGGGGTGCTGAATGCCCTGGTTCTGGCCGATGGGACGGTCAAACACGATGCGCTCACGTGCGTACTGTGTGGCGCGGCGCAGCGCGTCCTGGCCGATGGCGATGGCCTCGGCGGCGATGAGCAAGCGCTCGGGGTTCAGGCTGTGCAAGATGTAGCCAAAACCTTGGCCTTCTTCGCCCACGCGATCGACTTCAGGGATGAACAAGTCGTCGATGAAGACGGCGTTGGAGTCCACCGCTTTACGGCCCATCTTGGCAATGCGGCGCACCTCGATCTTGCTGCGGTCGAGGTCGGTATAAAAAATCGTGATGCCGTCAGTCGGCCGTGCACAGTCTTCGAGCCGCGTCGTGCGTGTGAGCAACATGATTTTGTTAGCCACTTGCGCCGTACTGGTCCATACTTTTTGGCCGCGCACGACGTAACCGCCGGGCACTTTCTGCGCAAAAGTTTTGATGGCCATGGTGTTCAGCCCGGCATCGGGCTCGGTGAAGCCAAAGGCACATTGGTCCAGTCCTTGCACCATGCGCGGCAGCCAGCGTTGGCGCTGCTCTGGCGTGCCAAACAGCACGATGGGATGCGGGCCAAACAAGTTGATGTGCACACTGGAGGCTGCCGCCATTCCCCCACCGTGGCTGGCCACCTCGTGCATCATGATGGCCGCTTCCATCACGCCCAAACCGGCACCGCCGTAGTCGGTGGGCATGGTGATGCCCAGCCATCCAGCGCTGGCCATGGCAAGATGAAACTCACGCGGAAACTCACCGTCTTCGTCGCGCGCCAACCAGTAGTCATCGGTGAATTGACGCACCACCACGCCCACCCCTTCACGGATGGCGCGCTGGTCTTCGCTGACCGAGAAATCCATGGACGGCTCAGGCCTTGGGTGGCATTTGATGGTTCGGCGACGAACGCATGATGGCCAACTCGTCCTCGGTCATGTCGACCGCCACATCGGCAAAAAGCGGTGTGCTCAGGTAACGCTCGCCCGTGTCGGGCAGCATGCAGAGCACGGTGGAACCTGCCGGTGCATCGCGGCACACCTGCAAGGCGGCCGCGAAGGTCGCACCCGACGTGATGCCCACAAAGATGCCTTCCTTTTGCGCCAGCTCGCGGCTGCAACGCAGGGCGTCGGCCCCTGTCACTGTCAGCACCTGGTGGATGTTGCCGCTGTTCACAGCGTCGCCCACCAGCTTGGCCACAAAGTCGGGGCTCCAGCCTTGCATGGGGTGGGGCTTCCACGAGGCATTGACGGCCGAAGGTGTGCCATCGGCCGCGCGCTCTTGCACGGCGCCGTTGGTGAGCATGGGTGCTTCCACGGGTTCGCACACCACGACCTTGCAATCAGGACGCTCGGCGGCCAGCACGCGAGACACGCCCTTGAGCGTGCCACCTGTGCCAAAACCCGTCACCCAGTAGTCGAGCCGTGCACCGGCAAAGTCGGCCACGATCTCGCGCGCCGTGGTGTTGCTGTGGACGTCGGCGTTGGCTTCATTTTCAAACTGCCGCGTCATGAACCAGCCATGCGTGGCGGCCAGCTCAGCGGCTTTTTTGACCATGCCAAAGGCGCGCTCTGACGCCGGCGTGAGCACCACCTTGGCACCCAAAAAACGCATCAACTTGCGTCGCTCCACACTGAATGTCTCAGCCATCGTGACGACCAGCGGATAACCCTTTTGTGCGCACACCATGGCCAAGCCAATGCCGGTGTTGCCGCTGGTGGCTTCGACCACGGTTTGGCCAGGTTTGAGCAGGCCTTTGCGCTCGGCGTCTTCGATCACACCCAGGGCCAGACGGTCTTTCACGCTGCCCAGCGGGTTGAAGGCCTCAACCTTCACGTAGAGATCGACGCCCGCAGGCCCGAGCCGATTGATTTTCACCACGGGCGTGTTGCCCACGGTGTGCAAGATGTTGGCGAATTTGGCCATGGGTGCGCCTTGCGTGTTGGTGTGCACTCGCATGCCGGAATGCATGCGACTTGGCCCGACTGTGGCACAAACCGGCGCGTGTGCAACCTGATCGCGCCCAGGGTGGCCAGGGCCAACGAATGACGTGAGCGAAAGCTCAGTGCTCCTTGTGGCGTTGCTGGTCGGCCCTGCTGACGCGCCGAGCACGCCACACCACCAGCGCCACGCCAGCGAGCAAGAGCACCACCATGTCGGGCTCGGGCACGGGGGCCGCGCTCCAGGCCAGGCCATAGGTTTGGCTGCTGTTATTCAAGAGGTCGTAACGTTCACCCATCCACTTCACCCGAATTTCATACAGGCCTGCGTTGGCCAGGTTGAAGGACAGGTGTTCGGTGTTGATGTAGGCCGCGTCGCTCTCGGCCACCAGGGCCGCGCCGCCGGGAGCGTCGAGACGCCAAACTTGCAAAGCCAGGTTGTTGAAGTAGTCGTCGCTCGAATCCAGAAAGCCAGAGAACAGACCGTTGTAGGTGCGGCCCACGAACCAGTTCAGCGTGACATTGAGCCGCGCCCCCGCTGTCAATGCTTGCGCGAAGCTGTAGGCAGCAGTGCCGTTTTGCGCCAGCACACCATAGTCCCAGCCCGTTGTTTGCACGGTGCCGCCGCCCGTGCCGACAACGTCATTCGTGCCTGCCGTGAATTGGTTGAAGGCCGCATTCAGATCCAAGGCGCCCGCACCAGACACGTAGTCCAGCGCTTGCGTGGTGCGCAACACGCCTGCGTTGAGCGCTTGGCCGTTGCTCCAGCCGACGATTTTGTTGGCGGAATTCAACAGCACGGCCTTGATGACCTGGCCATCGTGTGAATTGGCGTTGCTGGCGTAGCGGTCGTAAGCCAGGTCGTTGAGCAAAGTCGCACCACCGGCCACGATGGCCGACGCTTCGCTGGTGCCAAAGATACCGCCTTGGAATTGATTGGTGGCGCCGCCCGTGGGGTCGCTGCCACCCGTGTTGCCGCCCGTGGTACCCCCGTAGCGCGCCAGGGTGAGGTTCTGCCCTGGCGCCACGATGTCGATCCGTGCGCGGGCATTGGCCACCACGCCGTCTTGCCCGTGGTACGGCACCGGGCCGCGGTTGGAAAACGAGGCCACTGCGCCGTAACTGTTGGCTTCTGCCAAGGCCCCAACGATGAGGCCGTTGTAGCCCCCCGGGCTGCCCCAGAAGGCCGCTGCGGTGCCGCTATTGCCGGCCGCCAACACCACCGTGCGGGCGCTGCTTCGAACAATGCCATCCAGCGCCCAGCTCACCCCATTGAAGCCATCGTTGCCGCTGAAACCCCAACTCGAATTGACGACGTCGGCCTTGCGCCCGGCCCGGCCCGTCAACAAAGAGTCGGCATAGGGCAGCGCAAAAGCCGCGTCACTGTTCCAACTGAAGGACGTGCTGCCACTGACAAAACTCGTGGCGATGGCACCTTCCCACAGCGTGGCACCGTAAGCAATGCCGCGCTGCGTATTGCTCGTACCACGTCCAGCCAAGGCGCTGGCCATCCACGTGGCATGGGCGTCAAAACTGCCCAGTTGGCCAATGCTGCCCGCCATGCCGTTGGCGTTGTAGTAGCTGCGCGCATCAAAAAACTGGCTGACTTGGGTGAGCGAGTCATGCCCACTCCAACCGAAGCCGCCTTCAATGTTGACCACCACCGCGTTGGCGCCGGTGTAGCCAGCAGAATAAAAAGCGCTGGCGCCGATCAGGTCGTTGATGTAGACCGAGGTGGAGCTGTTGACGACGGCTTGTGCGTCCACCGTCACCGCCACCGCCACAGCCACAGCCATCACAACACAAGCGTGTCGTCGTCGAGTTTTTGGCCCGAGTTTTGGCCAAACAAATGTGGGACGCGATGTCATCGTTCTGGTCAGCAATGGTGTCAGCGCGCGATTGTCGCAACTAGTCTTTGTTGCAAGCTTTCAGGGCCGGGTCGATGTGTAAGCAAGCGTTGATAACCCCCGCGAATGAGGGGTCGAAAAACCCTCACAGCGCCTGGAGCGCTGCCCAAACGCGCTCAGCAGTCAGTGGCATCTGAATGGTCTCAGCCCGGCGGCCCAACCCCGCATGCGCCAAAGCATCGACCACCGCGTTCACCACCGCAGGCGTGGCGCCAATGGTGCCGAGTTCGCCCACGCCCTTCACGCCCAAGATATTGGTGGTGCAGGGGATCGACGTGTTGAACTCAGTCTTGAAACCGATGAAACCATCGGCGCGGGGCATGGCGTAATCCATGAAGCTGGCCGAGAGTTGTTGGCCGGTTTGTTCGTCATAGCGCACCGCTTCACACAGCGCTTGGCCGATGCCTTGCACGGCGCCGCCTTCGACCTGGCCGCGCACGATGGCGGGGCTCACCACGCGGCCGATGTCGTTCACGCTGGCATAGGCCACCACCTGTACCTCGCCCGTGGCGGGGTCGATCTCGACCTCACACACATGGCAGGCGTTGGGCCAGGTGGGGCCACCAGCGGAAGACGTTGAATCGATGCTGATGCGCGCCTTGGCTTGTTTGGCGGCCAGCGCACCGAGCTCAATGCCGTGGTCCGTGCCGACCACCTTGAAGCGGCCGGCCTGGTATTCGATGTCGCTTGCCGGGGCCTCCAGCGCATCGGCCGCCAGTTCGCGCGCTTTGTCGACCGTGCGCTCGGCGGCGACACGAACGGCAGAGCCCCCTGTGAAGAGTGAACGTGAACCGGCACTGCCAAAACCGTTGCCGCGGTCGGTGTCCCCTTGCACAACACGGATGCGTTCAATGGGCACGCCAAAAGTGTCCACCGCCAACTGCGCGTAGCTCGTGGCGATGCCTTGGCCCATGGCCATCGTGGCGCTGAAGATCTCGATATTGCCGTCGCTGGTAATGTCAACCGTTACCCGTTCTTCAAAAACGTTGCCACCCGTCCATTCCAGAAAGCTCGCCAGGCCCCGACCGCGCAGCTTGCCTTGTCGATCGCTTTGCACGCGGCGCGCGGCAAAGCCAGTCCAGTCGGCCAAAACCAAACCTTGGTCGAGGATTTTTTCAAACTGCCCGCTGTCATAGGTTTGCGCCATGGCGTTGGTGTAGGGCATTTGCTCGGCGCGAACGAGGTTGCGTCGGCGCAGCTCGGCGGGGTCGATGGCCATCTCGCGCGCAGCAGCGTCGAACAAACGTTCGATGATGTAGATGGCCTCGGGCCGCCCAGCACCGCGGTAGGCGCCGGTGGGCGCGGCGTTGGTGAGCACGGCCTTGAAGTGCAGGTCGATGGTGCTGATGTCGTAGATGCTGGTGCTCACCCACGGGCCGATGAGCAACTGGATGATGGCGGCCGTGACCGAGCAATACGCCCCCACGTTGGCCACACCGTGCACTCGCAGGGCCAGCACGCGGCCGGTGGCGTCGAGCGCCAGTTCGGCACGCGAGATCACGTCGCGGCCATGCACGCTGCTCAAAAACTCTTCAACACGTTCGGCGCGCCACTTGACGTTGGCTTTGAGCTGCTGCGCCGCCCAGGCCACGCACAGGTCTTCGGCGTACAGGCCCGTTTTCATGCCAAAACCGCCGCCCACGTCACCCACCACCACGCGCAGGTTTTCTTGGGTCAACCCGGGCACCACAGTGGTTAACGTTTCACGTGTGCCGGTCGGCATTTGTGTCGACAAGCGCACCGTGAGCCGCCCGCTGCCGATGTCAAACGCGGCTTGTGTGCAGCGCGGCTCCATCGGGTTGGCCACCAGGCGCTGGTTGACCAGGTCGAGCGCCACGCGGTAGCGGGCCTGGGCAAAGGCTTGCTCGGCCAAAGCCACATTGCCGTGGCGCATCTCGCAGGCGATGTTGTCGGGCGCGGCGGCCCAGTGCACGGGGGCACCGGGCCGCATGGCGGCGATGGGGTCCACGTTGACGGGCAACTCCGTGTAGTCGACCAACACCGCGTCCGCTGCTGCGCGCGCGGCGTCGGGCGACGTCGCCACCACGGCCACCACAGGTTCGCCGACAAAGCGCACGCGCTCAAAAGCCAAGCCGCGCTTGAGCGGCGTGGCCATGGGTGTGCCGTCAGCACGCACCAGGGGTGAGGGCATGGGCAAACCGTGCACACCAGCAGCCACCAGGTCGGCGCCTGTGTAGATGGCCACCACGCCGGGCATGGCGCGGGCATCGTCCAAGTCAATGTGCTGGATGTCGCCGTGGGCCACGGTGGCACGGGTAAAACACATGTGCAACTGGCCCGGTGCGCTCACGTCGTCAGCAAAACGGCCCTGGCCTTGCAGGAGCGCGGCGTCCTCAATGCGATGCACGGTTTGGCCGGAGCCAAACTTCGTGGTTTGGTTTGACGTTTGGTTCAACGTTTGGTTTGACGCGCTCATGCGTGGCTCCCCTTCATGGCCACAGACGCCTCGCGCACTGCGGCCACGATGTTCACGTAGCCCGTGCAGCGGCACAAGTTGCCTTCCAGCGCGTCGGTTATCTGGGCGTCGCTGGGCAGCGGTGTTTCGCGCAGCAGGCACAGCGCCGACATCACCATGCCCGGCGTGCAAAACCCGCATTGCAAGCCGTGGTTATTGACAAAAGCCTGTTGCACCGGATGCAGTTGGGTCTTGCCATCCACTTGCGTGGCCACGCCTTCAATGGTGGTGATGTGCTGGCCCTGGGCTTGCACGGCCAGCACGGCGCAGCTCTTGACGGACACCCCTTCAAGCAACACCGTGCAGGCACCACATTGGCTGGTGTCGCAACCCGCGTGGGTGCCCGTGAGGCCTTGCGCGCCTCGCAGCCACTCAAGCA
>JAYVRO010000459.1:0-13027 GCA_043776165.1 Rubrivivax sp.
TCAGTGTGGACGGCAAGCAAGAATTCGTTCTCTTCACGCGCCAGAGCACCGTGATTCCCGGGAGTTTTACAGCCGGGTTGAGATGGCGGTCGAATTCCGGTGAGGAGGTCATCTTGCTTCGCTGCAATGGCGCTGACCATGCCCATGGGAACGCCATTGAGCAAGAACAGTTCGAGGCGCAGCAACACATTCACACGGCGACCGAGCGCTATCTCGCAGTTGGGCGGAAAGCAGAGGGATATGCCGTACCAACGGCGAAGTATTCGACCATGACGGGCGCTCTGCATGAAGTCACGAAGTTGGCCAACGTTAGCGGCCTTCAAATCCAGGCCGATGAGCCAGACTTGTTCAACTGACCATGAGACTTGACGATCTGCAGGAACTGCTTGGCAAGGCTTTGTGCGCAAGAGTCGTGGTTAGCCCTGTGCGCGAGGGGCTGTGGCGAATAGCCACGCCATTCGCCTTTCCGGATGGCGACTCGTACGCGCTGTATGTGCAGCAACTTGCTAGCGGCGGGCTGCGTCTGAGTGATGCTGGTTCTACTCTTATGCACTTGAGCTACGAGAACGACATCAATAAGTTTCGCGACGGTACGCGCGGACATTTGTTGCAACAGATTCTTGCGGAGTCCGATCTATTGGAAGACGACGGTGAATTCTATTTAGACGCGAGGGCCGATGATCTTGGACGCAGCGTCTTTCGGTTCGGGCAGGCGCTGACGCGTGTTCATGATCTGACTTTTCTCAATCGTTTGAAGTCGGAGAGCACGTTCTACGAGGACTTGCGCGAGATGCTTGGCTCAATGGTGAGTCCTGAACGGCTGCACGAAGGCTTTGTAGTACCCGGGACGCCCCGCGCTCAGGACTATCCGGTCGACTATTTCATTGAAGGTGGCGACTCGCCGCTGTATCTCTTTGGCGTTCCAAATCGAGACAAGGCACGGCTGGCAACCATCATCCTGCAGCACCTGATCTCCTCCGACCGCGACTTCGACTCAATGATCGTCTTCCAAAATATGGGCGATCTACCTAGGCTCGATGTGAGCAGATTGACGAATGCCGCGAATGATCAAGTTGATTCACTTGATGCGGCTGATGATCTTCGAAGAAAGCTGCTTCGTCGAGTGAAGTAGTGCGGCATCTGAAGGGCTGCAATCAGTGAATTCGAGCATAGAAGCGCCGGCGCTGAGTTTGTTGGCGACGCCCAACTTTTATCACCTAGCGTTTGAAATTAGCTCTTCCTAAAAACCAAATCCCAAACCCCATGCCCCAGGCCAATGCCACGCGCTTCAAACTTGGTGAGCGGGCGGTAGCTGGGGCGCGGGGCGTAGCCGTCAACAGTGTTGCGCAGCAAGGGCTCGGCTGACAGAACTTCGCGCATTTGCTCGGCATAGGGTTGCCAGTCGGTTGCGCAGTGCAGCACGCCGCCGCTGGCCAAGCGTGTCACCAATTGCGCTACAAATTCAGGCTGGATCAGGCGCCGTTTGTTGTGCCGCTTTTTGTGCCAAGGATCAGGAAAGTAGATGTGCACGCCCGCCAACGAGCCAGGCGCCAACATCTGCGCCAGTACCTGCACGGCGTCATGGCGAATGATGCGCAGATTGTTCAGCTGCCGCTCGTCGATCAGCCTCAGCAATGCGCCCACGCCGGCTTCATGCACTTCAATGCCGATGAAGTCCACGTCAGGCCGCGCCGCCGCAATGGCCGCCGTGGCCGCGCCCATGCCAAAACCGATTTCCACGATGCAGGGCGCGCTGCGTCCAAACACGCTCGGCACGTCCAGCGGCACGGCTTGAAACGGCAGCACATAGCGCGGTGTCAATTCGGCCAGGGCGCGCACCTGGCCAGAGCCCATGCGCCCAGCGCGCAAGACGTAGCTGCGAATGGGACGCTGGATGCGCCTGGGGTCGGCGGGGTGATCGTTCATGACGTTCATGAGGCGGCGGTCAAAAGGCGCGGCATTTTGCCGCAGCGAATGTTCCTCATCCGCTAACATCGCGCCCCACGCGGGTGTAGTTCAATGGCAGAACGGCAGCTTCCCAAGCTTCATACGAGGGTTCGATTCCCTTCACCCGCTCCACACGGCTACACGCCGTTCCAGCCGCCCGGGCCTCGTCATGACCGACCGAGGCCCTTTTTTTTTAGCCGCCATGCCCCACCTGCCCGCATCCCCCGCCCTGGCGCGCTTTCGTGTCATTGACCTGACCCAGGTGCGCGCGGGCCCCACAGCGTGCAGGCAGTTGGCCGACTGGGGCGCTGACGTCATCCAGGTGCAGATGCCCGAGCACATGCGCGGCGACGACACCTTGGGTGGGCAAGACGGCAGCGACTACCAGTACACACACCGCAACAAACGCTCGGTCACGCTCAACCTTAAAGAGCCTGAGGGCATCAGCACCTTGAAGCGATTGATCGCCACGGCCGACGTGGTGGTCGAGAACTTCCGCCCCGACGTCAAACATCGCCTGGGCATTGACTACGACAGCTTGGCCGCAGATCACCCGCGCCTTGTTTACGCCAGCATCTCCGGCTTTGGCCAAAGTGGTCCGCTCGCGCAGCGCCCAGGGTTTGATCAGATTGCGCAGGGCTTGGGCGGGTTGATGTCGGTCACCGGCCTGCCCGGCCAAGGCCCTGTGCGTGTGGGCATCCCGATTGCCGATTTGTGTGCCGGCATCTTCGCTGCGCAGGGCATCTTGGTGGCGCTCTTGGAGCGTGAAGTGTCGGGCCGGGGCCAGTGGCTGCACACGTCCTTGTTGCAGGCCATGGTGGCCATGATGGATTTCCAGACCGCGCGCTGGCTGGTCGACGGTGACGTGGCCACACAGGCCGGCAACTACCACCCCACCAGCATCCCCACGGGTGTCTACAAGGCGCGTGACGGCTACATGAACATTGCCGTCTTTGGCTCAAAAATCTGGGAGCGTTTTTGCACCACGCTGGGCGCGCCCGAGTGGATCACCGACGAACGTTACGCCAGCAAGGCTGGTCGCTCGGTAAACCGCGACACCTTGAATGCCGAGATTAACCTTCGACTTGAGCACCAAGACCGGGCTCATTGGATTGAGCGCTTCAACGCCGACGGCGTGGCCTGCGGTGTCATCAACAACCTGCAAGAAGTCTTTGCCGAACCCCAAGTGCAGCACCTGGGCATGGTGCAGGATGTGGTGTCGGATCGGCTCGGCGCGCAGCGCCACGTCGGCCAACCCGTGAACCTGACGCGCACACCGAGCACTTTGGCGCGGGCTGCGCCTTTGCGAGGAGAACACAGCACCGAAGTGCTGTCGGCACTCGGCATCAGCAGCGACGACTTGCTGCGCATGAAAGCCGCTGGCATTTTTTAGGAGCCAAGCCATCACATGAGCTACACCGCACCCACCGACCGTGTGCAGGTGCGCCTTGACGGCGCTGCACTTCACATCGTTTTTAACAATCCGGCCAAGCACAACGCTCTGAGCGTGGACATGTGGGGTGCGGTGCCCGGCTTGCTCGCGCAGGCCGAGGCCGATCCGCAAGTGCGCATCGTGGTCTTCAGCGGCGCGGGCGACAAAGCCTTTGTTTCCGGCGCCGACATCTCGCAGTTTGAAGACCAACGCGCTGCGCGCGAAGCCGTTGCACGCTACGAAGCCCTGGCCGAAGAAGCGCTGATGGCCATCTACCGCTGTAAAAAACCGACCCTGGCTTGCATTCGCGGTTATTGCATTGGTGGCGGTGTGAACGTGGCCATCAGTTGCGACTTGCGCATTGCTGCCAGCAACGCTGTTTTTGCCATCCCGGCGGCGCGCTTGGGCCTGGGATACCGCTATTCGGCTTTGAAGAACCTGGTCGATTTGATCGGCGTTGGCGCGGCCAAAGACCTCTTCTTCACGGCGCGGCGCATTGACGCGAACGAAGCTTGTCGCCTGGGCTTGGTGTCACGCGTTGCTGACGACGTTGCCACCTTGCTCGCCGAGTACGTGGGTGCGCTAACCGACAACGCGCCGCTCACCATCCTGGCCGCCAAAACCATCATCGAACAAATCGTCAAACCTTCGCCCGAGCTGGACATGGCCTTGTGCACGCAGCTCATTCAAGACTGCTTTCAAAGTGAGGATTACACCGAAGGGCGCCAGGCCTTCATGGAAAAGCGCAAGCCACAGTTCAAGGGTCGCTGAAGGTTTGCTGCCCTGGCATTTGTTGTTAGCAAGATGAACGAAAGACATGAGCATGAAGAGTTATGTGTTGCGCGCCGATGGTGTCGCTGCGGTGTTGGAACTGACGGAGTTGCCCATGCCCCAGCCGGGCCCCACGCAACTGTTGGTGCGCGTGCAGGCGGCCAGCCTGAACCGCGGTGAATTCATTCCCGGGGGTTTGTTGGCCAAGGGTGGTGCGAGCAAACCCGCAGGCATGGAAGCCGCCGGCGTGGTGGTGGCCGTCGGTGCGGAGGTCACCGCCTGGCAGGTGGGCCAAAAAGTGATGGGCCGCTGCCCGGCGGCTTTTTCGCCTTTCGCTTTGATGAACCAGCGCGAAGCCATGGTCAAGCCCGAAAGCCTGTCATTTGAAGAAGCTGCGGCCGTGCCGCTCACCTTCTTGGTCACGCACGACATGTTGGTCACCCAAGGTCAATTGTTGGCTGGGCAATGGCTGCTTGTCACCGGCGTGTCCAGCGGTGTCGGTGTCGCCAGCTTGCAAATGGCCAAGGCCATGGGCGCCCACGTGATCGGCACGTCCGGCTCATTTGAAAAGTTAGAAAAACTCAAAGCACTGGGCTTGGATGTGGGCATCTGCACCCGCGCCGGTGACTTTGCCGCGCAGGTCAAGGCTGTGACACAGGACAAGGGTGTTCAGCTCGTGGTCAACACCGTGGGCGGCAGTGTGTTTGCTGAATGTGTGCGCTGCCTGGCTTTTGAAGGCCGCATGGCCACCGTGGGTTATGTCGACGAAGTGCTCAAGGCCGAGATCGACATCCAGGCCTTGCATGCCAAGCGGCTCACGCTCTTTGGCGTGTCCAACAAGCTGCGCAACGCCGATCAGCGTGTGGCGGGGCTGCCCGCTTTTGTCGCCGACGTGATGCCAGCGTTGGCCGATGGGCGCATCCGCCCGATCGTCGACAAAGTCTTCGCATTTGATCAATTGCCTGCGGCCCAAGCCCATATGCAAGCCAACGCGCACCTGGGCAAGATCGTGCTGAGCATGGCGGCACTGCACGACAAGGCCTGAACGGCACACCATGCGTTTCACTCATCTCATTCGTTGTCGGTTGCTGTTTTTGACGGCCGCCGCCGCTGTGTCCGTTACCAGCACACCCGCCTTCTCGCAAGCCTGGCCCAACAAGCCCATTCGCCTGGTGGTCGGATTTGCGCCCGGTGGTGCAGCCGACTACGTGGCGCGCACGCTCAGCGAGCCCCTGGGCCGCGCGCTGGGCCAAACCGTGGTGGTGGAAAACCGTGTTGGCGCGGGCAGCTCGATCGCCGCCGACTTTGTGGCCAAGGCCCCGGCCGATGGCTACACACTGCTCATTGCCAGTCCCAGCAGCATCTCGGTTAACCCAGCCCTCAACGCCAAGCTGAGTTACAGCGCGAAAGACCTTGCACCCATCAGCAAGATCACCTCTTCGCCGCTGGTGGTGGCGGTGAACCCGAACTCGGGTATCAACTCAATTCAGGAGTTGATCGCTGCGGCCAAAAAGAAGCCCGGCGCGCTCAACTACACCAGCTCGGGCAACGGCTCGGCGCCTCACTTGGGCGCTGTGCAGTTCAGCAAAGTGGCTGGCGTCGAGATGACCCATATTCCCTACAAAGGCGGTGCACCGGCCATCCAGTCGGTGATTGCTGGCGATACCCAACTCACCTTCGGCACACCGCCCTCGGTGCTGCCCATGGTGCAAGCCGGGCGGCTGCGCGCGCTGGCGGTCTCGAGCTTGAACCGCTCGCCTTTGGTGCCCGATGTGCCTGGCATGGCCGAAGCTGGCCTGCCTGCCTACAGCCTGTCGTTTTGGTACGGGTTTTTTGTGCCCGCAGGCACGCCAAACGAGATCATCAAGAAGATTTTTGACGCCGCCTCCGAAACCCTTCAGCGCCCCGACGTCAAAGCCGCGCTGGCCCGTGAAGGCACCGAAGTGGCGCTGTCGCGTTCGCCCGAAGACTTTGCCAATTTTTTGGTCGATGACGGTAAATTTTGGGTCCGCTTGGTAAAGGAATCAGGCGCAAAAATTGACTAGCACTGGTACTGGTACTCGACTCAAAAGTTAATTTCGAATGCAGCCAACGGCACCATGGATCACAGGTTCCGCGCCAAGGTGCCCAAGTGAGCCAGCATCAAGGAAAAGTAAATCGGTACACAAGCGATGTGGCCCGCTGGCTTGATGGGGCAGTCGGTCAGACTCAGCACTGGTGCGCCGCGCGCTTGCATGGCAAGCAAGGCGCGCGTTGATGCGGCGTAGGGCACCGTGAGGTCGTCTTTGCCATGGAACAAGCGCAAAGGCGCGTTGGGTCGCCAGTCATGCACGTTGCTCATGCGCTCGATGGCGTCCCCGTCGTCGGCCAGGTAGTTGTCCAGGAACGTGCTTTGGAATGACACGTCAGCGTCGTCGGGCACGATCTGGCGCAGCATGGCGCGGCGCACTTCGTTGCGCACCGTACTGCCCAGGCGTGACAGCAAGCCCGGGCTGATGAGTGCGGCCAATACGCGCGACTCCTGGCGCACGCGCTCCAGCGCGGCGTCCAACGTTACCCCCACGTGATAAGGCCCGGCACCGGCCACCACAGCCACCAGGTTGGCCATGTGCGGGCTGGCACTGTCTTGCAACGCGCGGTGCGCCGCCACCGTGGCGTAAGCGCCTTCGGAGTAACCCACCAAAAAAAGTTGCCCGTTGCCCAGCGTGCCGTTTTGCGTGCGCCACAGGCGCGCGGCCGTGATGAAGTCGTTCACCGCTGCGGCCGTCGGCGCGGCCAGCAAGTACGGGTGTTGAGAGGCTTTTGAAGCACCGTAGCCGACGTAATCCGGGGCCAACACGATGTAGCCCATCGACGCCATGATGATGGGCGCCTCGCTGGCGCCGATGGCGTTGCTGGGGGCTTCAGCGTCTTTGAACGTGGTGCCGTGTTGGTAGCTGATGACGGGGCTCTCTTGGCCCGAGGGTTTGTCGGGCACGGCCACCAAACCCGATGCCACGACAGGTTTGCCTGCACCGTCGCTGGTCGCGTAGCTGAGCTTGTAGCAACGCACGCCATAACGTGCGGCCACACCGGGCAGGCTGCTGCCCGAGGCGTTGATGGCCTGGGTGATGTCGCCAGCGGCGATGCGCGCCAGGGTGGTGGCCGATTGCAGAGTGCCGGCGCCCGTGGGCGAGGCGAAAGGTGGTTCGCTGGGTGGTGGTGGCGGCGGCGGTGGCGGTGATGGAACGGTTGTGGGTAGAGGTGCCACCACAGGCGCCACTGCAATGGGCACAGTGCCCGCTGTTTGTCCGCCACCACCGCCACAACCCGCAAGCATCATCACTGAGCCCGCCATGACGAAGCTCACCATCATTGCGCCCAGGCCACCGAGTCGGCTCCATCGTTGTTGTGCTGAGCTTGGCAAATTCATCGTTGACTGCCAACGTCTCGGGTTGCCTGCGGTTGACAGAGTGCAAGCGTGCCGGGGCAGGTCATGGCTTGGTTTGGTTCGTTTTGGGATAACTCGCCGCCATGCCGTCGCGCACATCCTGTTGAACGCCGTATTGCGGCGTGGGGTAGCGCAAGCCATTCTTGGCCAGGGCCTGCATGCCTTGGATGGCTTGGCCCAGCAAATTGGGCGGCAAAGCCATCAACATTTCGTCGTCGAGCACACCGCCGTAGCGGCGCTCGGCAAAACACGGGATCGACAGACTGGGCTGGCGCGTGGCCAAGGCCCGGCCCCAGGAATCGGCGCAGGCCGATTCACCGACCACGCTCCAGTCAAAGCGCTTGTAACCCGCCCATTGCAAGCCATTGATGAAGTACATCATGGCCCCCGGCGTGGCATAGAAGAGCACGATGTCGGGCTCGCCTAAGCGGCCACTTGCAGCGGGTGAAACAGCCAGCGCTTCAAAACGACCATGTGGCACGACGTGCATGGCTTGCTGATGCGCTCTGGCGTCGACCGGCGTGGCATACCAAACGCCGACCATCGACTGGCCCGATTGCCAGGCCTCGTCTTGCGCAGTGAGGCCGACCACGGCGCGGCACTGCGCGCCCACCAGATCAGCCGCTGTGATGCCCACCGTCCAGCCCAAACGCGCCGCTTGCGCAACCACCTGGTCCAGCGTGTGAACCTTGCCGGGGCGTCGCAATTTGGTGATGCCTTCGAGCTCGCTTGCCTGCGCGTAGAGCTTCATTGCAAAGGGTGGATTGCGCAGCTTGAGCAACTGTTCAAGCTGCGCTGACTCTTCAGCCAGCGTCGATGTTGGCGGGCTCATGCGTAGCCCGCAGACGGCGTTGATCTGTGCCTCAACGATTCACCAGCGCCATGGCGATCCAAGGCTGCCATGCCACCAGCGCCAGACAACCCAGCATCAAGAAGATGTAGGGCACGGCGGCAATCACCAGTTCACCGAACTTGTGCTTGAAGGCCGACATGGCCACCAACAGGTTCAAGCCTACAGGCGGCGTGAGAAAGCCGATTTCCAGGTTGACGATCATGATGATGCCGAAGATGACCTTGTCGTAACCGTAGGCCATGGCCAAGGGCGCCAGCAGTGGCGCCAAGATGAGGATGGCTTCACCGCTGGTCATCAAACAACCCACGATGAGCAACAAGCCGTTGACGAGCAGCATGAAGGCCAGCGGGCTGTCGATGTAGCCGCGCACAAGGTCCACCATCATGGCGGGAACGCGGTGCTCGGTGAGCACCAGGTTCAGGCTCAGTGCCACCGCCAGCAAGGGGAACAAGGTGCCGCCCAGTTTGCTGGCGTCCAGCACCACATCATAGAAATCCTTGGCCGTGAATTCTTTGTGGACGAAGGTTTCAACGATCAAGGCGTAGATCAATGACACGGCGGCGGCTTCGATGGCCGAAAAATAGCCGCTGTAAATGCCGCCCAGCAAGATGACGGGCATCAGCAAGGCCCAGATGCCTTCGCGCGTGGCGGTCACCAGCCTGGGGAGTGAAAACGCCTTGCGTGGCAACTTGCGGTTGAACCACATCGCGTAGAGCGCGAAGACGGTCAGCAGCAGCAGGCCCGGGCCGACGCCGGCAATGAAGAGCTCGGTGATCGAGGTTTCGGTGACCAAGCCGTACAAGATGAGCGGTATCGACGGCGGGATGATGATGCCCAGCGTGCCCGACGCCATGATGGTGCCCAGCGTGAAGCGCACGTCGTAGTTCGCCGCTTTCATGGCCGGGTACATGACCGTGCCGATGGCCAGCATGGTGACGATGCTCGAACCACTGATGGCCGCAAAAACCCCACAGCTCAGCACGCAGGCAACGGCCAAGCCACCGGGCAAATGTTCGGTCAGTGCTGCGGCCACGCCGATCAAACGCTTGGCCGTCGAGCCCTTGGTCATCACCCCGCCGCACAGGATGAACATCGGTATCGAGAGGATCAGCTCTTTGTCGAGCGAGATCCACATGTCTTCGATGATGTAGTCGAGCTGGCCCTTGCCCCACACGATGTGCACGACGGCTGCGGCGGCCAACAAGATCACAAGCAGCGGCTGACGCAACACCAGCAGCAAGACCAGCATGCCGGCCAGGATGAGGGCGCCGGTCATTCCTGGAACTCCGGTGGCGCAGGGCGCAGATCAGGCCAGCACGCAAAGAGCAAATAGCGCAGCGCAGCCGACAAAAACCCCAGCGGGATGGCCAGCTGTATCGGCCAAGCTGAAACGTTAATCACGGCGGCCAGAACACCCGAGCTGCGCGAGCCCAGAACAAACACCATGGCGTAGTAGGTGACACCCACCAAGAACAAGCCCGTGATGAGATCGGCTACGCGATCGACCCAGGGTGACCAGGCCTCAGGCAACCAGCCAAAAGCCACCCGGGGCACCAGGTGCACGCCGGTGGCGGTGGCAATGCCGATGCCGCAAAACGAGCCGATGACCAGCGCAAACACAGCCAGCTTTTGTGAGCCGAACAAGCCGGTTGCACCGACATTGAAGCCCAGCAGCGTCATCACCGGACCGTAAAACTCGCGACCCACGACATCGATGGCAAGCACCGCCGCGATGAAGCCAAACGCGAGCACGGCAATCCAGCACTCACCGCGGTGCCAGACGTGCAAAAGGCGGCGAATCGCGTTCGGTGCGGGCTTGCCCGAAGGGGCCCCGGTGATGGCTGCTGATGTCATGGAGGGGGGCTCCGAGTGGGGTCAGGCGCTTACTTCGGGCAGGCCTTCTTGCCAGCATCCATCAGGCCGAGGAATTTTTCGCCATCGGGACCGATGTCCTTGGCAATGGCCGCCCACACCGGCTCCAGGCCTTTGGCCCATTCGGCGCGTTGCTCCGGCGTGGCATCCACCACGGTACCGCCGGACTGCTTGTGCACACCCGTCAATGCCGTATCGACGCCGCGAATTTCAGCCCGCAGGGTCGACACAGGGATCTTGCGCATGCCAGCGTCGAACGCGGTGCGGGTGTCTGCTGGCAGCTTGTCGTAAAGGCCCTTGTTGATGAGCGTGACGCCGGCGGCCTCCCACAGCGGCAGCTTGGTGATGGTGGTGAGCACCTTGTTCAGACCCGAGGGCACATAAAACGCAAAGGGGGTGGGGTAAGTGTCGATGAGGCCTGTCTGTGAGGACGAAGTGGCCTCAGCCACCGTGGTGGGGATGGGGTTGGCGCCCATCGCACGCCAGAAGTCAGCCGTCATCTTGTTGGCCACCACACCGACCTTGATGCCTTTGACATCGGCGGGTGTCAGGTAGGCCCTTTTGCCGGGTAAGTGCACCGAGCCGACTTCGCCCCAAGCCACGAAAACCAACCCCTTTTTGGCGAGCGCCTCAGTCGCTGCCTTTTGCACATGGTTGTCGAGTACGCAATCACGCTGAACTTGACTGGCGAAGAACATCGGCAGTTGCAACAAGGCCATTTCTGGCACCTGCAGCGCCACCGAGTTGGCGGTGAACGAGCCCATGTCGATGCGACCGCGCGAGATCTGCGCAATGGCATCGTTTTCGGACCCCAGCTGCGAAGCGTAGAAAGGGCTGATCTTCACCGCGCCCTTGGTTTCAGCGGCCACGTCAGCGGCCATGCGGTCGATCTGCTTGGCCCAGGGTGATGTAGGGGGTGCTGACGAGGCGAATTTGTATTCGATGGTTTGCGCCTGCGCCCCGCCGGCAAATAGGCCAAGGCACGCAACAGCGAAGGACAAGGAATGAAGGCGGGCGGTGAAGGTCATAGGGTGTCTCCAGAGGGTGGCGCAGACAACGCAGCAGTGTCTGCGAAGGCGTTGAGAAAGCGTTGAGAAGGCAATGCGACGGCGCGCAGTGTGGCGCAGTCAGCGCGGCGCGCCATCGGTGGAATTGCCGGGGTCAGCGGCGCAGTCGTTGTGCGATGAGCGCACTCGTGATGCCCAGCACGATGGCCCATTCAAGTGACAGCGTGATCGTCGCCACAAAAGTCAGCACCAAGGGAAAACGCTCGGACCAGCCCTCGCGCCACAGGTGCGCAATCTCTGTGCGGTCAATCAAACCCCAAGCCACAACATAAAGCAAACCCGCCACCACGGCCAAGGGCAGCCAACGCGCCAAGGGCGCCACGGCGAGCAAGATGATCACCAAAAAGAAGGCCGCAGACATCGCCGCCAGCGGCGTGCGCGCACCGGCTTCGACATTCACACCTGAACGATTGAACGAGCCGCTGGTGGGGTAAGCCGAAAAGAACGAGCCCGCGATGTTGGCCAGACCTTGGCCGATGAATTCCTGGTTGCCATCGAGCACATCACCGCGGCGCAGCGCCACCGCTTTGGCGATGGCCGTGGCTTCGGTCAGGGCCAAAAGGGTCATCACCAAAGTGGCACCGAAGAGTTGACGCAGGGTAGTCATGTCAAACGTTGGTGACGAGAAGGGTGGCCAAGCACCTGGCAGGGCTTGCACAGTGGCCAGGACAGGCCACTGCGGCATGAGCATGGCCACACCGAAGGCCACCAAAGTGCCTGACACCACGGCCGTCAGCAAGGCAGGCACCCAACGATTCCAGGGCCTCGCCGCAAGCGCCAGCAGCACGGTGGCCAGGGCGGCAATGCATGCAGACCACTGTACTTGTGAGCGTAAAACCCAGGCCTCTTGAAGCGTCTCCCAGAGGGGTTTGCCGCGCGCCAAGGGCAGGCCCAGTGCAGGCCCGACCTGGCTGTTAAAGATGAGCACAGCAGCACCTGCGGTAAAGCCGACGATGACACTGTGTGGCACCTTGTCAGCCAGTGCACCCACACGCGCCAAGCCCAGCAGAACCTGCATCACGCCGACCAAAAAACTCAGCGTAATGACCAGTTGAACGTAATGTGGTGAGCCCGCTGCATGCGGCATGGCCAAGGGCGCCATCAAGGCCAAGGTGGTGAGCGAGATGGCGTTGGCCGGCCCCGTCACCATCAAGCGGCTGGAGCCAAAAAGCGCCGCCACGAGACAAGGCACCATGGCCGCGTACAGACCGTACTGCGCGGGCATGCCGGCCAGGGTGGCAAAGGCCACCCCTTGGGGCAACACGACCACCGCGCCTGTCACACCGGCGAGCAAATCGGCACGCAGCGTGCCACTTTGGCGCCACTCGGGCAGCCAGCGAAGAAAGGGCAGCGAAGACAAAAGTGACATGGGAGCGCAGTATCGCGGCGCGCCCGCCCCGTCACAGCCCGAGAAAGCCCTTGACCGCCACAACGGTGAGCGCTGGGTCCTCTTCGTGCGGCACGTGGCCCAGTTGTTCGAAGGTGAGCAGCTCGCTCCCCGCAATGAGGCGCTGCAAATCGTGCCCGACCCGGGGCGGAATCAGCCGGTCGCGACCACCCCATAAAATCAAGGTGGGTAACTTCAATTGTGCAATGCGGTCAACATGCTCACCGTGTTCGAGTTGTTTCAAGCGTTGGCCCAGAGCGTGGCGGTT
>JAYVRO010000460.1:0-3694 GCA_043776165.1 Rubrivivax sp.
GCCATGACATGGTCAAAGAGTTCGTTGTAAGCCGCCATGGCCTCGTCGTTGTGCGGCACAGGCCACACATCGTCCAGGCTTTCCATGACCGCCACGGCCTGCGCAAAACCCGTTGCCCAGGCCGCGCCGGTCACCAACTGCGCCACGTCCTCGGTGCTCAGCTCACCGGCGGCCAAAACCTCAGCACGCCCAGCGTCGTCCCACTCGTTCATGAGCGGCTGCATGCGCAGCAAATCGGGGTCGTCGAGCAAGGCTTGAGCGTTTAGCTGCGAGACCAGTGCACGTTGTCGGCTTGCAAACACAGCCATGGCTTGCTGGGCGTCACCGGGGTCAGCAAAACAGCGCTCAAAGGCGTCCTCAAACAGGGCCTCCAGTTGCACCGGCAAGGGCACAGCCAAAGGCGCGACGGCAAACGCCGTCAAAAAACCATCGGCCAATTCGCCATTGGTGTTGGCACCAAAATCGGCTAGGCGCAGACACAAATTGTTGAAGCCGTCGAGCTCGGCTTCGCTGCTGACGAGGGGGGCCATGTGGGTATGCGTTTGAGGTGTGTCGTGCTTCAGCCCGCTGCTCACCGCCATCATGGCAAGCGCCACTGCTGGCGCAGGAATTGTTGCAAAGCCGCTGCGGCTGCTTCGCGCGCAGGCGCGTGGCCACCCACATGGACACCCTGCCCTGGATTCAGTCCGTTGGGCACGTCCTTGCGCACACGCACCGCTGCGAAGCTGTCAAAGCCGTGATACGCACCTTCAAAGTTATGAAACTCAATGCTCGTTTTTTTGTCGACTTGCGCTGCACGTGTTAACTGTTGACATGGTTCGGCGGGGGTCCAATCGTCCAGTTGCCCCACCATCATCAAGAGCGGCACACTGGGCGCAAACCCGCGCGCCAACTCGGCCGCACAGCCTGGATAGAGGGCCACAGCCAGGCTGGGTTTGACGGGCGCCATGGACACTTCAGGGTGGCGCAGATTGATGGCCGCCAAGACCGTGCTGCCACCATTGGACCAGCCTAAAAGCCCCAGGCGCGAGGCGTCCACACCGCCCTGCGTGGCCAGCCATTGCAAGGCGCCCAGGGCATCGCGACGGCGATTTGTCTGAGTGACTTTGCGCGCGCCGTTGCGCTGGGTGCAAAGCTCTTTTTCGCCTCTTGGTGTCAATGAATCAGTGACAAGTGCGTGGATGCCCAAGGCATTCAGGCGCGTCGCCAGCTCGGTGTAACGCTCGGCCAAAACACCACGGGAATAGGGTCCGCCGCAACCATGCATCAGTACCAGCGCGGGGGCCGGTCTTTGGCCGCTGGCTGGAAACCAAAAACCAGGCATCACCAGGGCTTGGCCATCAATTTTGTCAAGGCTTGGCACGCTGACTTTCTCCTGCGCCAAAGCGACACGGGGCAGGCACAAAAGACTGGCGGCGAGCAGTCCCGCCGTTGCGACGAAGTGGGAAAACTTTGTCATGGTGTCAAAGCTGAGGTGGTGTGGGGTGAAGGCGCGCCATACACAGCACGTCTTCAAAGCGCCCGGCGCGCATCGCATAGGCACGGTGTCGGCCTTCGTGCACAAAGCCAAAACGCTCGTAGAGCGAGATGGCACGTTGGTTGTCAGCAAACACCGTCAGCTCAATGCGCGAGACCTGCGCCCATTGATCAGCGTAGTCACACAACGCTTTCATCAAGGCACTGCCCACGCCCTGGCCATGGTGCGAGGCCATCACTGAGATGCCCAGATGCGCTGCATGGCGTCGGCGCAACTGCGTGGTGATGGGGTGCAGCCCCGCGCTGCCCACGACCTGGCCGTCGACTTCGGCGAGCAGCAACACATCGGGCTTGCCAAGCTGGCCGTCTTCCAGAAGCCGTTGGCGCCACGCCGCTTCGCTCGGGTAAGGCATTTGCAGCAAGTTGGCTTGTACCAAAGGGTCGGCCATGATGCGCATGACGGCAGCGGCGTCGTCGGGCGCAGAGCGACGGATGCTGATGTCAGCACCCTGCAGCTTATGTGGATGGTTAGCTTTTCGTGATTTGGTCGGTGCGCGCAAAGTCTTGTCCATGCAAGCTCCCTTTTAAGGTCTTCAACGGCTCAAACGCGCGGCAATACGACCCATAGCCCAAGCCAGCGCCACGTCACCCTGGGCTGCCATGGCCACTTGCGCGTTGGCACGCGCCAGCGCCGGTGCGCGCAGGTCACACACCGTCATGCCGCGCGTGAAGCTGCCGGTGAGCTCGATGTCGACTCGCGCTGGCTTGAGCTCAAAAAGTTCAGGCCGCGCCAGCCACATCACTGGCGTGGGGTCGTACACCGATTGAAAAGGCCGGCCTCGCTGACGTGAAATGTCAACATAAGCGTCCAGGTAGTCAGCAAAGACCAGCGCTTGATTGCTGCCTATGCCGCGCACCATGGTCACTTCAGCGTTGCTCACCGGCACCTGGCGGCAAACGTTCAAACCAAACATGTGAATGGGCGCGCCACAAGCAAAAACATGGGCTGCGGCTTCGGGGTCGGCGTAGATGTTGAATTCAGCCGCTGCCGTGGCATTGCCACCCACCGTTGAGCCACCCATGATGACTATGCTTTTGAGCAAACCCGGCAGTTCTGGCGCGAGCATGAAGGCGGTGGCGATGTTGCTCAGCGGGCCTACAGCCAAGAGTGTGACGGCACCCGGGTTGGCGTGCACGCAGTCGATCAAAGCCATCACACCATGGCCGGCAGTAAGGGGCGCCAACGTTTCAGGTAACGCACGGCCGGTGGTGGCCATGCCCTGTGCGCCAAGCACGTTTTGCGCGGTGACTTGGGGCTGGGCCAGGGGCCTGTCGCAACCACTGAACACGGGGGTGTCAAAACCATGAAACGCCTTGATGCGCAAAGCGTTGGACAGGGTGCGCGGAAGCGGCGCATTGCCCGCCACCACGCTCACTCCCAGCAAACGCAATTGTGGCAACGACTCGATCAGCAGCCAGGCCATCCAGTCGTCAAAACCGGGGTCGGTATCAAGCCAAAGAGCGTGCGGCGTGGTGGCATCGGCATTCATCGCGGTGGTATGTCAAGGGTTAAACCTAGAAACCGCAGTTGGACGCGCCCGAGCGTGCCGCGATGCGCCGGGGTGGCAAGGCGCGAACCACAGCGATGCCAAGTGGCATCGCGCGGATTCGCAACGCCGCCAGCGCGGTGCAGCGCGGCACGCTCGGGTGCGTAGCGCTGTCACCCATCAGGTGAACCTCTTCGTGAGCCCAATCTTCAGCGTTCATGCGACCTATCCAGCGGTGCAAAGCGGTCAACTGCGGTTTCTGGGTTAAAGAAGGGCTGCGCGTGCCGGATCCAGCAGCAAGCTCACAGCATCGCCCTCTTGCCAAGGTGCCTGCAAATCGGCCGAGCCCTTGATACTGCCAAGTACCGTGTCGACCAAAAATTCTAGGCGCTCGCCCAGGTAGCTGCGCGCGAGCACGCGGCCCGTCAAAGCTGCCTGGCGCGGCGCGAGCACCACCACGTGTTCGGCGCGCCAGGCCATGTGTGTGGGCACCGCTTTCAAGGTGTTATTGGGCAAGCCCATCGGCAAGCTGCCCTGGCCCATCGCGCTGTCATGCAAGGCACCGTCATGCCAGGCAAATAAATTTTGCCAACCCATGAAACGCGCGACAAAAGGCGTGGTCGGGTGGTGATAAACCTCAGCCGGTGCAGCGTCTTGTTCAATGCGTCCAC
>JAYVRO010000461.1:0-12981 GCA_043776165.1 Rubrivivax sp.
CGCCTGGGTGTTGCGCGTGAAGACGAGGCCGGCGTGAGCTTGCTCGCGGGCAGCTTCGCACCACGCGCTGGTTTTGACGAGATGGCTCTGCTTTTTGCGGACAACCTGCACGACCACCTGGCCGCAGCCGCGCGCAACTTGCAAGGCGACGACAACTTTCTAGAGCAGTCGGTGTTTGTGGACGAGATCACCGCCGAGAGTGCTGCGCGCTTGCAAACAGTGGCCGTGCAAGCCTGGAAACAAGCCTTTCGCACCGTGATGACTGAAGCGCAAGACCGCTTCGCGCATGACGCGCAACACGCCACCGCGCCTGAGCGCAGCCATCGCGCGCGCTTTGGCGCTTACTTCTTCCATGCCGAGGAAACATCGTGAATCCCCTGTCCCGCCCTGGCCCCACTTTCACTTTGTTAGCAAGTGCCTTGTTGGCAGCGCTGCTGTCACTTGCGGGCTGCGGCCCGGGCACAGGGGGCACCGGCACCGGCGAAGGCCTGCCCGCGCTTGCCAGCTTCGGTGCCGTGAGTGCCAGCCTGTGCAACAGCCCGCTGGCGGCCAACCTGTCGTGCAAGTCTGTGGGCACACCCGCCCTGCCCGTGAGTGAAGTCGAAGGAACACAAGTGGTCAACTACGCCGATACCGCTCTGGGGGGCAATATTTCGATCGCCATACAGGTCAACAGCATCGTGCTCGATTCACGTTGCGCCGGGTTGCACTTTTCAGGTGACTGGGGCATTGCTGCCTCGAATGACGCACGGTTTTTCGGCTCTTACACCGTGGGCACGTCGACGCTTGCAATGCCTGCCACCTTGACCTTGGTGGCGGTGGGTAGCGGCAAGTCGGCCGACATGCTGGTGACGGTGCGCACCGCCAATGGCAGCATCGTTGTGGGGCCGGTCACCTTGCAAATAGTGACTGCACCCGTCGCGTCACCTGTGGTTTGCAAATGAGCTTGCAGGTGAGCCTTCAAGTGCAGATGCATATGAGCGCTCGAAACAGCGCCACTGCACGCGGATCACACGCGGATGTAGACACCGCGTTTGTCCAACGCGCGGGCCAGCAGCCAGTAACAACCTAGGTTAGCAACGGCATAGAGCAGCGATGACATTCGGGCGTCGCTGAAGAGCGGCTCGAAGACGCTGCGATAGACCCAGGGCAGTGGTGTGATGAATCGCAACTGCCCCAAGGCATCGACGCCATCAGCCCAGCGCACCAGCCCCAACACGCGGGGCACAAAACCACTGAGCACAAAAACGAACAACGCGTTTTTGCCGAAGACCTCAAAAAACCCGACCCAGGCACCGCGTGGCTGCCCCCCTTGACGTTGGCCGCGCAGCTCGATGGCCACCAGCAACAAGGCCAACAACATCAAAGCCAAACCTGTGGTGAGCAACACGTAGCTGCTGGTCCACAGTTTCTTGTTGAGCGGCATGGCGAGCTGCCAGAGGTAGGCCACCACGAGGGCCACGCAAGCGGCAACAAAGAGGCGGACCACGAGTTCGCTGTCGACGCGGTTTCGGCGCAAAAAAGCCCCAGCCAAATAACCGAGCAGCACCTGTGCCACTGCCGGCAATGTGCTCACCAAACCTTCAGGGTCAAACGGCACACCCTCGCCTTTGTAGAGGTGCGCGCTGCCCAGCAGAGCGCGATCAAGCGGTGTGCCAAAAAAGCCTTCGATGCTGTAGGGATCGACACCCTTGGCCATCAGCACACAAGCGGCCCAGTAGCCCAGCAACAGCACCGCTGTGGCCCACCACGCCCCGCGCTCGCCCCACAGCCAAGCGACGATGGCGCTGGCGCCCCAAGCCAGGGCAATGCGTTGCAACACGCCCATCAAGCGCAGGGTGTCCCAACTGCGCGCGACGAGGTCACCCTGCGTGTCCCAGCGAAAAAAGGGACTGAAGTTCAAGAACAGCCCGATAGCAAAAATGAGCAAAATGCGTTTGGCCACTTTGCGCCAAAACGCCACCGCACTACCACTTTGCAAACCCGGTATGGCCAGCGCCAACGCATTACCGACAGCAAACAAAAAGAAGGGAAAGACCAGATCCGTGGGCGTGCAGCCATGCCAAGGCGCGTGGGCTAAGGGCGGGAACAAGGCGCTCCAACTGCCGGGGTTGTTGACCAGAATCATCAAGGCCACGGCGGCACCGCGTAAGACGTCGAGCGAGGTGTTGCGGGGGGTGATGGTGGTCATGGTCGCTAAATTCGACATCAGAAACTGCGCTTCTTGCGGTACCTTTTGGTCCTCACCGATCCTGCAAGACCTGCGCGACACGCAGGCGCAGCGCAGGCAGCACATCGGCTTCAAACCAGGGATTTCGCTTCAGCCACAAGTTGTTGCGCGGACTGGGGTGGGGCAATACAAGCGTGTGCGGCCAGTGCAAGCGCCAGTCCTGTGCCGCTTCGGTCAAGCTGCCTGCACCAGGCAGGTGATAGGCCTGAGCGTAGCGGCCCATCACCAACGTGAGCTGCACGTTTTTGAGGTGCGCCATGAGCGGCGCACGCCAAGTGCTGGCACATTCTGGGCGCGGCGGCAGGTCGCCAGACTTGCCGGTGCCCGGGAAGCAAAAACCCATGGGCAAAAGTGCGATCTTTTGCGCGTCGTAAAAAACGTCGCAGCTCACGCCAAGCCATGCCCGCAAGCGCTCACCGCTGGCGTCGTCAAAAGGGATGCCGCTTTCGTGCACTTTGCGCCCAGGCGCTTGGCCCACCAACAAGATGCGCGCATGGGCGTGCATTTGCAGCACAGGCCGTGGGCCCAGCGGCAGATGGGCAGCACACAAGGTGCAGCCACGCACTTGCTTCAGCAGCAGGGGCAGTGCGGGTGTCGGTGGCAGGCGCGGGATCGGGACTCTATTAACGTTTGACATCGGTATTTTTTTAGGCACCAACCCATTCGTGACTGAGCAAGCCAAAGGCCGCCACGTCGTAGACCCGGCCTTTGCCCACCCAACGCTGCCGCAGCAGGCCTTCTTGCACAAAACCCAGGCGCAGCAAGAGCGCGCAGCTGGCGGTGTTCATCGGGTTCACCTCGGCTTCCAAACGGCGCAGTGCCAAGCCCCCGAATGCACCGCACAGCCGACCCTGGAATGCAGCGCTGATGAGCGCCAGCAGCGCTTCGTGCATGAGTCCCTTGCCCCAGTGCTCGCGGCCCAGCACATAGCCCAACTCGGCCCTGGCGCTGCCGACTTCAAAACGAAAGATCAAACAGCTGCCTATGGCCGATTGGCTGACCTTGTCTACCAAGACCCATTGTGTTGCCAGTCCGGTGGCTTGCAGGCCCACCATGCGCTGATACCAGGCTTCACCGTCGGCCAGGCTGGTCCACCGCGGGTAGGGCAAAAAAGCGTTGACTTCCAGGTTGCCGTTGACCGCCAACAGCGCAGACACATCAGCTTGAAGCACGGGGCGCAACACGAGGCGTGACGTTTCGATGGGTTGGCTTTCAACAGGTGACATGACGGATGACATGGTCTGTTGGGCCGATGATTCAAAGCGCTGCAATGGCTGGCCGACTTGGCCTCAAGGCTTCGCGCAGGCCTGGGCAACCCGGCCCTGCGCAGCCGCTAGCGCTTGTTCAGCCTGCGTCACGTCCATGTTCAGCTTCAACATGACGATGGCAGTTTTGACGCGCTGGTGGCTGGCCAGCAGAGCGGCGCTGGCGGGCGCTTCTTCGGCACCTGTGGCGAGCATGGTCAGGCGCAGCGCGCGCTTGACGAGCTTGGCGTTGCTGGCGCGCAGGTCGACCATCAAATTGCCGTAGACCTTGCCCAGCCGCACCATCACACTGCTGGAAAACGCATTCAGTGCGATCTTTTGCGCCGTGCCCGCTTTCAGCCGCGTGCTGCCGCTGATGACTTCGGCGCCGGTGTCGAGCACAACACCAACATGCGCGTGCTCGGCCACGGGGGCGTGGCGGTTGTTAGAAAAGCCAATCGTCAACGCGCCCACATCACGCGCGGCTTGCAGCGCGCCCAGCACGTAGGGGGTGGCACCACTGGCGGCGATGAGCAGCACCACGTCGTTCACCGACGGCGTCAAGGCTTGCAGATCCGCGCCGCCTTGCGCAGCGTCGTCTTCAGCGCCTTCCACGGCCAAATACATGGCGCCGGCACCCCCGGCCATGAGCGCGGGCGCGCGCTCGGACGGCCAATCAAACGTGGGGCCCAGCTCGACGCTGTCGAGCACCCCCAGGCGGCCGCTGGTGCCCGCGCCCACGTAGATCAAACGGCCACCGGCTTGCAGGCGCGGCAGCGCCAGGTCCACAGCCTGCGCAAGCTGGGCACTGGCGGCCAGCACGGCCAACGCGGCGCCTTGTTGGTCTTGCACAAAGGCTTGCACCAAGGCGGCGCTGTTGTACTCGTCGAGATGGGCGTGCGCGGTGTTGGTTTGTTCTGTGTTCATGGCGGGAGCGGGTTCATGGGGGCGCCATGCGCAGTTGCACACGCTGACTTTCTTGCCCGGTGCGGCTGACCGCGCTGATGACCCATTCATCGGCCCTGGCAAGGCCTGCACGGCTTGGAAACGCGAGGCTGCTGACATGCCCAGGCAGCGTGTCAAAACGCCAGTGGCCAGCGTTGCGCTGCCACACGGCCCAGACAAATGGCGGCTCGGCGTCGCCACTGAGCAAGGTCACTTGGCGCTGGCCCAAGAGCAGACGCGGCGCGCTGGGTTGGCGCTTGTCCAACCAGGGCGTGGCCGGCGCCAACGCGGCTTGCGCGTAGGGCCCAGCGCCGGATGGCGCGCCGGGTTGCATCAACCGTGTACCGATGCCATCGCGGTCTTCCATCAAGGCGCGCATGCTGAAGTGGATGTGGCCGCTGGCCAGGCTGCGCGCGCGAACCAAGCCCACTTGGGCCAACACTTCGTCGGCCCGCCATTGCCGCGTGCCACTGGCGATGGAGCTGGTAAAAAGTCCCGGCCACAGGTGCTTGGCGCCGCCATCGGCCACGGCCATTCGCGCGGCCCAATAGTCCAGCAGCGGTGCAAAGGGCTGGCCGGGACTGTCGATGGCCCAGTAAAGCTGGGGCGCCAAATAGTCCAACCAACCGCGCTGCACCCACAGCTCCACATCGGCATAGAGCTTGTCGTACTGGCTGAAGCCTTCAATGCCTGCGGGGCGTAAATCGGGTCGACCCAAGCCAAACGGGCTGATACCAAAACGAACCTGCGGTTTGAGGCTGCGCACCGTGGTGTGCAGGGCTTGCACGAGACGGTTCACGTTGTCGCGTCGCCAGTCGTCGCGGCCTAACTTTCCACCTGAGCTGATATAGCGCTGCCAGGGGGCGTCATCTGGGAACGGCAGGTCGACGCCTTCTGCGCCTTTCACGGGGTAGGGGTAAAAGTAGTCGTCGATGTGCACACCGTCGATGTCGTAGCGCTTGACCACGTCAGCCACCACGGCCAGTGTTTGCGCAGCGGCGGCGGCCTCGCCGGGGTCGAACCACAGCTGTTCGCCGTACGCGCGCACCAGCTCGGCCCGTGCGCGCGAAACATGGGAGGCGCTGGCGGGGGACTTGGCACCGCTGTGCCGCACGCGGTAGGGGTTGAACCAGGCGTGCAGCTCCAAGCCGCGCTTGTGTGCCTCGCGCACCCACAGCGCCAGCGGGTCGTAAGCGGGTTCTGGCGCACGGCCTTGTTCGCCGCTGAGCCACTCGCTCCAGGGTTCCAGCGCCGACGGATAGAGCGCATCCGCCGCAGTGCGCACTTGCAACACGATGGCGTTCAAACCCACGGCACGCGCCTTGTCGAGCATGGCGTGCATCTCGGCTTGCTGTTGCGCTGCGGGCAAGCCGGACCGGCTGGGCCAGTCGATGTTGGCCACGGTGGCCACCCAGGCGGCGCGAAATTCACGCGGGGCGGCGGGCGCATCGAGTTTGTCGGTGGCTTGAATCGCGGCTTGAGTCACGGCTTGAGCCACGGCTTGCGCTGCGGTTTGGGCACCGACCGGCGGGGGCGTCGCAGCCGGTGTGTTTGGCGCGCTCGCAACGCGCTCGGTGGTCAGCTCAGGTGAAAAGTTAGGTGAGGCGCAACCCACCATCAAGGCGGCCAGCGCAGCAGCCAAGAACAGCCAACGCACGAGGCTGATCATGGCTGCGCTGTGGTCAGCACGTGCAGCAGCGCAGCGGTGTTCGCGTCGGGCAGGCCGTCATAGTTCGCGGGGCGGTACTTCATTTGAAACGCTGACAGCACGCGGCGCGTGGCGGCGTCCAGCTCACCATGGCGGGGCACTTCAAAACCGTGCACGGCCAAGGCGCGCTGGAACCACGCCACGTCGGGCAAATCGGCCGCAAACCGGGCTTCCTGGGTGGCCACGCGTGTGGCGTCTGGCCACAGCACCAGACCCTGCGCCGCCAGTTGTTGCCAGGGGAAGAGCGGCCCCGGGTCAACCTTGCGCTGGGGTGCTATGTCACTGTGGCCCACCACACGCTCGGGCTTGATCTGGTGTCGCGCCACGATGTCTTTAACCAACGAGATGACAAGGTCAATTTGCACCTGCGGGTACGGTGCGTACTGCCGTCCTTGCGGCGTGTCGTGGTCACCCGCGTTGACGATTTCAATGCCAATGCTCGACGCGTTCAGCGCCGTGTTTCCCTTCCATGAACTCAGGCCCGCATGCCAGGCGCGGCGGCCTTCGTCCACCAGTTGGTAGATACGCGGCGGCACCTCATCGCTCACCAAGTAGTGCGACGACACCTCTTGCTGCGTCAGGATGCGCAGCGAGTTGGCCATGTCTTCGTTGGTGAAATGGATGACCAAGTGCTGCACGCGGCTGTCTTGACCCTGCGCGGTGTAACGCTTGTCGATGGGGGGCGGTGAAATGGTGGTCATGGCGGGGCTCTGGGATGGTTTCGCTGGTGTTTGCGCACAGCCGACAAGGGCCAGCGTGAGCCATGCAAAAAGTGCCAATTGAACGGTGGTCATGGTGGGTGTGATTCGTGTGCGATGGCGGTGTGCGATGGTCGTGTGCGATGGCGGTGTGCGTCATGTCAATGCTGCAATTTTTGCCGCCGCACCGTGCGTTGGCAAGGTTTGACATGACAGTATTTGGTGTGGCATCAGGGCGGCGCGCGCTGCACTTTGAATGGCGCCGTGCAATTCAAACACTCGCCCGGCAAAGGCCAGCGGGCGCACACCGCAGCGGCGCACCAAGGCCATCCCCAGGCGCGCCAATTCTTGTCCAGCCGCTTGCATGATGGCCATGGCTGCGGGGTCGTCATCAGCCGCAGCAGCCACAGCCACGGCCAATGCGCCCAACTGCCCCCGAGAAGCGGTGTAGACCCATGTGCGGGTGGTGGCCCAATCACTGCCGCCCAGGGCACTGAAGACGCTGCGCGCCAGGGGCGAGGTGTGCCATGCGCCAGGGGCTTCGTCTTCGGCGCGCCAAATGTGGCGCAGCGCCTCGCGTGCAATCCAGTGGCCACTGCCACCGTCATCAATGATGCCGCCACGGCCACCGGCGCGGTGCAGCCGCTCGTGCTCATCCACAAAGGCCGCCACGGAGCCCGTGCCCGCGTAGATGAGGTAACCCTGACCCGGTGCAAAAGCGGCGCGGCAGGCCAGTTCCACATCGTTGAACAAGCGCACATGGGCTGGCGCGACCTGGAAGGTCTTTTGCACCAAGGCAGCCAGCGGGCCGCTGGCATCGCCATCAAACCCGGTGGCACCCAGGCACACGCCGTGAAGCGCGGGCTGGGCTTGAAACGCAACGGTGTTGCGCCATTGAGCGTGGATGTCGGCCAACACCTGCGCCACCTCGGCAGCGCCTTGGGCGGTGGCCAACTGGAGACCGCTGAAGCCAGCAGCCTGGCCTTCGTGTAACACCATGCCTTGGGCTGTGGCCACGGCCCAGCGCGTGGCTGTGCCGCCGGCATCCAGGCCCAGGCCCAGGCGCGCAGGACCTGGGCGCGGGGGGTGCGGTTGAGTGGGAATGGCTGCTTGATCGAAACTCATGAGGGGTCAAAAATTCAAGCTGCGATTTTGCGTCACGGAGCATCACGGCGGCCCGCCATGGCTGCGCTCAGGGCCGACCCAAGCTTCACAAGCAAAATCGCCATCCTCGATGCTTGCCGCCATGTCCATGCACTCTCTTGTCCCCGCCACGTCTCGTCGTTGGTTAACGCTTCACATGACTGCCGCTGTTTTGCCCATGTTGTCTCGCTTGATCTTGGCTGGGGTTGTTGCCATCGCAGCGTCACCCGCCCGCGCCACAGCTTTTGCCCCAGACACCCTGCCCGAGCCTGTGCGCGCCGCGCTGCTGGCCTCGGGTTTGCCCAACAGTGCTGCGGGCATCGTGGTGCTGCCCTTGCGGTCAAAAAGGGCCACCGTGGCGTTTGGGGCCGAGTTGCCGATGCAACCCGCCAGCACCATCAAACTCGTGACCAGCGCCGTGGCACTGGACCGTTTGGGCCCTGAACACCGAGGCTTCACCGAGCTGCTGAGCAACGCGGCGCAAATTGACGGTGGCAGCAACAGCAACGTCAGTAGCAACATCAGCAACAACAACGACACCCTGCAAGGCGACCTGTTCTTGCGCGGGGGCGCCGACCCCGAACTGGGCCTGCCGCAACTCTGGGCGCTGCTGGCCGAACTGCGATTCAAAGGCATACGTCACATCGTCGGCAACGTGGTGCTGGACCGCCATTTGTTTCGCCCCGCGCGCAGTGACATCAACCTGCCCGCGTTTGATGACGCCCCCGAGTTCCCTTACAACGTGATCCCTGACGCCTTGCAACTGGCGGGCAATTTGCTGGCGCTGGATTTGCAGTCAGACGACAAAACACTCAGCGCGCGTTTGTTCCCGGCCCTGCCCGATGTTGAAATTGTTAACGGCATGAGCTTGGTAGACGGCCCTTGCGCACGCTGGGCTGACGGTGGGCAATGGCAACCGGCCAGCACCACGCGGGTGGAAACGGGCGAACGCAGCCTTGTGCGCATTGAGCTGCGCGGTCAGTTTCCCAGACGCTGCACGCAGCGCCCCTTGCTGCAACTCATGGAGCGCAATGACTTGGCCGAGCGGCTGCTGCGCCACGCATGGACCAGCCTGGGCGGCAGTTGGACAGGCCAAGTGATGGAAGGCCGCACACCCGACGGCGCACGCTTGCTCGCGCGGCGCGAAGCACGGCCCTGGGGTGAACTGCTGCGCATGGTTAACAAACGAAGTGACAACCCTTTGACGCGACTGCTTTATTTGTCGCTGGGTGTACCGCACATGGCGGGGGCACCCCACATGACCACCGCCGAATTGGCATCGCGTGAAGTGCAGCGTTGGTTTGTGCAACATGGCATTCCTACCCAGGGCCTGGTGCTGGACAACGGCTCGGGCTTGTCGCGCAGCGAACGCATCACGCCGATGCAATTGGCGCGTGTGGTGCAAGTGGGCCTGAATGGCACGTTTGCGCCCGAACTGATGAGCGGCATGCCCACAGTGGGTGTGGACGGGTTCATGCGTGAACGCTGGGGCCAAAGTGCTGCCAGTGGCCGCGGGCGCTTGAAGCCCGGCGGGCTGCGCAACGTGGTGTCTTACGCAGGTGTGCTCAAAGACGCCAAGGGTGTTGAGCAGGTGGTGGTGATCATCGTCAACCACGGCGAACTGCGGCGTGCCCGCGCTGTTGTCGATGCGTTGGTGGAATGGGTGGCGACAAACAGCCAGTGAGCGGCCAGCGCGGCACCAGAGATCTACAACACAGCGCTTTCCAAAAAGCGCATCGTCCCCGCGTCAGCGTCCATCTCGACCGGCAGGCCGATGGGCAAAGTGAACTTGCGGCGAATGTGGCCAAACATGGCGCCTGCATACACCGGCACGCCGAGGTCTTTGAAGTAGTCGTCAAAAGTCTCGTCCAGCGTCAGCGTGCCGTGGCCTTCGCCGGGTGTGCAGTTCGTGAAAGCCCCCAGCACGACACCGGCCACACGCTTGAATGCGCCGTTCAACTTCAAGGTGCTGAGCATGCGGTCCACCCGGTAGATGTACTCGTTGGTGTCTTCCAGGCACAGGATGGCGCCGTCCAGCTGCGGCCAATACCCGGTGCCAGCCAAAGAGCTGAACACCGCCAAGTTGCCGCCCACCAAGCGCCCGCGCGCGACACCACCGCGCAAGGTTGTGATGCGATCTTGTTTGCTCACCAGCGCGTCGACCTTTTCTGCCACGTTGCGCAGCAACATGGGCTCGGCTTGCATCACTGCGCGGCGCAGGTGGGTGACGCTGAAATCGTTCCAGTCACCAGCGCCGGTGGGGGAATGGAAAGTGACCAAGCCAGTGCGTGCATGCACGGCATTGATGAGTGCGGTGACGTCAGAAAAACCGCCCAGGAATTTGGCGTTGCGGGCGATCAGCCCATAGTCCAGCAGCGGCAAGATGCGGTTGGCGCCCGAGCCACCCGTCAAGGCCAAAAGGCCGTGCACAGAGGTGTCGGCAAACAGGCTGTTGACATCACTGGCGCGTTGCGCGTCGGAGCCGCCAAACTGGCCCCAGCGCGCACGCAGGTTCGGTGCTTCACGCACGTTGAAACCCAGCGCTTGCAATGACTCTGTGGCCACGGCGTAGGGCGCGCGCTCGTAAATGGCGTTGGACGGGTTGATGAGCGCGATGGTGTCGCCCGGGCTCAAGCGTTTGGCCTTGAGCAAGGCGGGGGTCTGTGCGGTCGTCATGGTGTGGACTCCAGGCCCGACAGTCGCAGCGCCAGCGATGCATCGCAGGGCGTGACGTCGGGTTATGTCAAACATGCAATTGATAGAAGCGATGGAACCGGCGCAGTTCAGTACACGCGGGGGCAGCGTGCACGCAGCGCCTTGCGCTCACCAAAGTCAAAGTGCCACCATTCGGTACTGATGCCGACAAATCCGCCGCGCGACATGGCTGCAGCCAGCCAACCCCGCAGGGCAATGTGTTCGGCAGTGAGCACCCCCAAGGCCAGGTGTTCGGCGTGCAGTTCGGGGTGGGATGCGGGCAGCATGGCGTCAAAGGCTGTGCCCATGTCGCACTCTTTGCCGTCGGCGTCGAGCAAGGTCACATCAACCGCCATGCCATACGAGTGAATGGACCCGGGCTCGGGGTTGGCAAAGTACATCTCCATGGGCGTGCCCACGGCATCGCGCCAGATGGCCTCTTGAACCCGCTGCGGTCGCAGCGCGTCCAGCACCAACAAGCGCCAGCCGGGGCGCTGCGCTGCCAGCCAAGCACCGGCCAAAGCCAAACCATCGGCGGCTTCACGGCGCAGGTAGGCACAGTCGACGTCACCGTACAGCACCCGGCCGCTGAAGTTGTTGCTGCTGGCGTAGCGCAGCTCATGCGCAACGCCTTCAACACTGGCCAAGGGTCGAAAGTCGGGGTGTTGAGGGATGTCTTCGCAACGAATCATGGGCACGTGGTCGCAGGCAAGAATTGGGCATGAAGCGCGGCGATCATAGCCAGGCAGCGGGTCTGGAATGCGCCCGCGAGCGGCGTGTTGACATCAGCGTGAGCGCCAGCCGCCAGTAGCCATTGAGCGAGGAGACAACCACAAACGCCAACGGCTCAGGCAAACCTGAGCCGCTGTGTTTTTGGTAGGCCCTGGCAGGTTCGAACTGCCGACCAACGGATTAAGAGTCCGCTGCTCTACCAACTGAGCTAAGAGCCCTGAGAAACTGAGAAAAGAAACCGGGTGGCGGGGACTGCACCGACAACATCACTGTCGATTCGACAGTCACATGGTGGGTCGTGCGTGACTCGAACACGCGACCAACGGATTAAAAGTCCGCTGCTCTACCGACTGAGCTAACGACCCCGGGGTGCAGCCCTCCATTATATGGGCAGCCCAAGCCAGGTTTTGCAGCGTTGGGCACGCTTCTAGTCAGGCCAACAAAAGAGCCACGATTTCGCTGGCCGCAACCATGCCAAAAGTGGCCGTCACGGTGACGCTGGAGCCATAACCATGGCAGGACAAGTCGCCCTGGGTGATCGACGGCAAAGCGGCGGGTACAGCCACGACGGTTGCGCCGATATCACTGTCCTGAACCGGGGGCATCACCTCTTCACGCGAGAAGACACAGCGCAGGCCCAGCTTGGCTGATGTGCGATGGGTCGTTGAACGCCGGGTTGGCGCGTGCTGGGTTGATTCACCTTGGGATGCACCGGCCCCTTGTGCAGCGCTCTGAATTTTGCGCAAGCGTTGGCGCAACGCGGCCAAGAGTGGGTCGTGGGTGACCTCGCACAGGTCGGCCACCTCCACCCGTTGTGGCGCGCGTTTGCCACCGGCGGCGCCGACACAAACGGCGGGCAATTTTTGCGCCATGGCCCATGCCGCCAGCGCGGCTTTGGCACGCACCTGGTCGCAAGCGTCGATGAGTGCGTCAACTGCAACCGTTAACAAAGCAGGCCAGTTGTCAGCGTCGACAAACGCTTCAATACCATGCACCACGCAGCCGGGGTGGATGTCTTGGATGCGCTCGCGCAAGGCTTGCACCTTGCTCTGGCCCAATGTCGCGCCCAGGGCTTGCACCTGCCGATTGATGTTGGACTCGGCGATGTGGTCCAGGTCAATCAAGACGAGTGCGGCGACACCGCTGCGCGCCAGTGCTTCAGCGGCCCACGAGCCAACACCGCCCAGCCCAACGATGGCCACCGTCGCGCTGCGCAATCGTGCGTAACCTGCGTTGCCGTAGAGGCGACGCAGTGCCCCAAAGCGGCGTTCCAGATCGGCTTCAAATTCAGGGCGCGCCGCCAACGTTTCACTTGACGTTGGCGCTTGTGATGCGTTCATCCAATTTGATCCAAACGCCACATTTGGTAGCGCAAGGCCAGCACAGCGCCCGCCACGATGGCCGCCATGGCGATGAAACTACCCAGCGCGAGCGTCGACACGCCCGAGAGGCCCTGCCCTACGGTGCAGCCCAGTGCGGTGACACCGCCCACGCCCATCAGCAAGGCACCCGCCAAATGATTGGCGGTGTCTTCAGTGCCGGCAAAACCTTCCCAGCGAAACGTCTTGTTGGCAAGCGCCACCAAGG